>JBQCJQ010000163.1:0-5759 GCA_051952615.1 Humibacter sp. | reverse complement strand
CTGGGTTTAGTGTTCGGGGTATGGGTCAACGGTGAGCAGATCGCGGCGAACATGGTGCGGGGCATCCGTGCCGCATTGTTTTGGAACGATAGCAGGGCGCTGCTGGCGCGCCAGCACAACGATGCCAACGTGATCGCGATCGGTGCGAGGCAGCACACGGTCGAGGAGGCGATCTCGTTCATCGACACGTTCATCGCCGAGCCGTTCTCGCTCGAGGAGCGTCACGTGCGCCGCATCGGCCAGCTGGCCGAGTTCGAGGCGACGGGCGACATCGCGGGCAAGAACGTCGACCGGTAGCCGCATGCCAGAGGGTCACTCCGTTCATCGCATCGCCCTGCAGTTCCGCCGCAACTTCGTCGGCAAGCGCGTCGCGGTGAGCTCGCCGCAAGGGCGGTTCAGCGCGGACGCGAAGCTCATCGACGGGCAACGGATGACGGATGCCCGCGCGGTCGGCAAGCAGATGTTCCTGGAGTTCGAGAACGGGCTCTGGCTGCGGGTGCACCTCGGCATCTACGGCGCGTGGGACTTCGCGGGGGAGATCACGGTCGACGACACCATCAGCTCGGCGGGCGGCCGCATGGGCCAGACCAACCAGCGCGGCACGCTGGTCGACTCACGGGGCGAGGACTCGCTTGCGAGCATGGGAGCACCACGACGTGCCCGGCTGCGCATGTCGGAGTCGGAGAAAGAGGACGACTCGGCGTTCGTCTTCCCGCCGGAACCGGTGGGTGCCGTGCGCGTGCGCCTCCTCACCGACACGGCGGTGGCCGACCTGCGCGGTCCGACCGCCTGCGAAGTGATCGACGAGGCGCGCGCCGCCGAGATCATCGGTCGGCTCGGTCCCGATCCGCTCATCGACGACGGGCCGGAGGTCGAGGATGCCGTCGCTCGCGCGATCACCTCGAAGCAGACCCCCGTCGGGCTGCTCCTGATGGACCAGTCGGTGGTGAGCGGCATCGGCAACGTGTACCGGGCCGAGCTGCTCTATCGCGCCCGCCTGAACCCGCACACTCCTGGGAAGAAGGTGCCGCTGGACACGGCGCGTGCGCTGTGGCGGGACTGGGCGCACCTGCTCGACGTCGGCGTTCGCACCGGCCAGATGATGACCATGGATGACCTCAGCCCTGAGCAGTGGGCGCAGGCCATGGCCAAGCGCGAGGACAGGCACTGGGTCTACAAGCGCGAGGGGCTCCCGTGTCGAGTGTGCGGGACGCACATCGTGATGGAACCGATGGCGTCCCGCAAGCTCTACTGGTGCCCCTACTGCCAGGCCTGACGCGCCGTACGCGTCAGCTCTGAGCGATGTGCGAGAACAGCAGCCAGCGGTCCTTGTCGAGGCCGCGTGCGATCTCGATCGCGACGTCCTGGCTGCTCTGGTCGATCTCGTCGAGCTCGCGCACCGCGGTGTTGACGGCCTCGAGGGCGACGTCGATCTGACCGATGAACTCGGCGATCGACTGGTCGGACTGCACGAACCCGTCACTCAGCGCAGGCGCCTTCGTGTTCGCGGCGACCGTGGCGATACGTGCATCGATCGGCAGGCCGAGGGCGACGATCCGCTCGGCGGCCGTGTCCGCCCAGTCCTGCACGTGGTCGACGACCGTGTCGAGGAGCTCGTGAACGCCGATGAAGTTCGCGCCGCGAAGGTTCCAGTGCGCCTGCTTGCCGTTCACGACGAGCGCCTCGAGCTCGAGGACGACCGGGGTGAGGAACTGCGCGGTTCCCGCTGCGACGTCCGGGTTGATGGTGGCCTTGGGAGTGGTCACGGTGGTGCTCATGGAAAGTGTCCCTTCGCTCGTCTGTGTGCCCTTCAACGCTACGCGGACGATGGCATTCCGCAACCAAGCGAAGGCTGGGCTAACACCCCGGGCGACCGGGGATTACTTGGCGGCGCCGAGCCCGTTGACGATGAGGAGGATGTTCCCGATGAGTGCCAGCGCGCCCGTGATGAGTGAGATCCACGCCACGACCCTCGTGCCCGTGTACAAGCCGCTGCCGTAGCCGCGAACCCGCACGAGTGCCCAGATGCTGAGGCCCATTCCGAAGACGGAGAGCGGCTCGAGCATCCACCACACCCACGCGGTGAGCGAGAGCACGAGGCCGATGATCGCGATGAGGAAGGAGCGCTGCTTGCGCGTCGCCTCCTGCTCCGGCGTGAAGGACTTGCCCTTCGGCGGCTCGTCTCCCCAGGCGGAGACCGGGGGAGCGGTAGGGGTGGCGGCGCGCTGTCCGTACTGCGGCTCGCCGGTCTTCGCGGTGGACTGCCGCTCGGTCGCTGCGCGGCGGCGTCGGTCATCCATCAGCGTCGTGCGGGCCTCGACGAGTGCCTGCACCTCGGGGTCGTCGCTGCCGAGCTGCGTCGCGTCGGCGCCTGCCGCCTGAACCCTCTTCGAGTAGGTCGCGAGGATCTCGCTGACCTCGGCATCTTTGTCGACCCCGAGGATCGCGGCGGCTTCGTCTGGTGTCATCGTCGAGGACCTTTGCTCGTGTGGCGTCCGCCGTGGCGGTGGTGTGCAGATCGCCGCACCGGGATGAACCGAGCGACGTTCAGAAGAGATTCTCCCAAAAACCGGGAGTGCTCAGTGCACGCTCGCGCTGAGCGGTCGTCGGAGTCGTCGAACGACGCGCTGTGGATGCCCGTTCAGTGCACGGCCAGGGTGTCATCCTGCCCGGTGACGCGGTAGTCGCTGGGCTTCGCCTGCGTCGTGACGACGTTGTGGTCGCCCTGCACCATCACGGCCCCGAGGGCGGGTGATGTGATCGAGTTGTTCTGCCCTGTCACCTTCACCGACCCGATCGATTCGGCGTCGAGCGCGATGCCGTTGCCCCTGAGCACGACCGAGCCGACGCGGTCGGAGATCGTGATGCTGTCGGACTCGCCCTCGACCTCGAGAGTCGCGGCATGGTCCACCTGCACCGTGTTGCCGTCGCCGACGATGATGACCTCGCCGCATCGTCCGGTGATCATGTGGTTGTGCGATGCGCCGTCGAGCTCGATCGACTCGCCAGAGCTGCAGTGATGCGCGCCGCCCGTCGTGTAGTGCGTCGCGTCTTCGGACGGTCCCGTCGTGCTCGAGCATGCGGCGAGGACGACAAGTGCGGCACCCGCGATCACCATCGTCGCGGCGCGAAGGGCGGCGTGAAGTCGCGTCGGCATCCGCCCATACTGACAGACCGAAGTAGCGACTCCGCAAGGCTTGACTTTGCGTTACACATGGCGCAGTGCCGCGGTTTCACCCGGTGATCGCCGCAGAAAACGAAGGGCCCTGACGCCGCTCATGGAACGGGATCAGGGCCGGTTTGGAGGGGATGACGGGAATCGAACCCGCACCATCAGTTTGGAAGACTGAGGCTCTACCATTGAGCTACATCCCCGGGCGGCGATGGGCCGCTGTGCAAGTGTAGTGCATGCGGGGCGGGCGGCTGGAATCGACCGGCACGGACATCCTCTTTCGTTCGCTAGACTGTCCGAGGTCATTCGGCTTGCCATGCGCCCTGGCGTGTGCCCGGCTGGGTCGGACCTCACGGGTCCACCACGATCCGGGGCGTAGCTCAGCTTGGCTAGAGCGCCCGCTTTGGGAGCGGGAGGCCGCAGGTTCAAATCCTGTCGCCCCGACAAGGACTGTGACCGAAACACTTTGAATAACAGGAGATCTCCCACGTGAAGACCACGGTCGAAAAGCTGAGCCCGACGCGGACGAAGCTCACCATCGCAGTGACCCCGGACGAGCTGAAGCCCAGCATCAAGCACGCTTACGAGCACATCGCCGAGCAGGTCGACGTTCCCGGCTTCCGCAAGGGCAAGGTGCCGCCGCCCATCATCGATCAGCGTGTCGGCAAGGGTGCCGTACTGGAGCACGCCGTGAACGAGGGGCTCGACGGCTTCTTCCGCACTGCGGTCGAGGAGAACGACGTGCGTCCGGTCGGCCGCCCTGAGGCCGACATCACCGAGTGGCCCAGCGACAAGGACTTCTCCGGCGACCTCATCGTCGCCATCGAGGTGGATGTGCGCCCGGAGATCACCCTCCCGGAGTACGACGGACTCGAGCTGACCGTCGAAGCCGCCGAGATCACGCCCGATGACGTCGAGGAAGAGCTCGACCGCCTGCGCAGCCGCTTCGGCACGCTGGTCACGGTCGACCGCCCCGCCAAGAAGGGCGACTTCGCGCAGCTCGACCTCGTCGCCACGATCGGCGAGGAGCAGATCGACACCGCGAGCAACGTCTCCTACGAGCTGGGCTCCGGCGAGCTCGTCGACGGCATCGACGAGGCGCTCGACGCCCTGTCGGCGGGCGAGACCACGACCTTCACCTCGAAGCTGCTCGGTGGCGACCACGAGGGCGAAGACGCCGAGATCACCGTGACGCTGAACGCCGTCAAGGAGCGCGAGCTTCCCGAGGCCGACGACGACTTCGCGCAGATCTCGAGCGAATTCGACACCATCGGCGAGCTGCGCGAGAGCCTTCGCGGTGAGGCTGCGCGCAGCAAGACGTTCGCTCAGGGCAACGAGGCGCGCACCCTGCTCGTCGACCGCCTGCTCGAGCTGACCGACATCCCCGTTCCGCAGGGCGTCGTCGAAGACGAGGTTCACCGTCACCTCGAGTCCGAGAACCGCCTCGAAGACGACGTGCACCGCGCCGAAGTCACCGAGGCCAGCGAGAAGTCGTTCCGCACCCAGATCCTGCTCGACGAGATCGCGCAGAAGGAGAACGTCACCGTCAGCCAGGACGAGCTGACCAACTACCTCGTGCAGGCCGCCGCGCAGTACGGCATGGACCCGAACGAGTTCGTGACGGCTCTCGGCGAGAACGGCCAGATTCCGCAGATGGTCGGCGAGGTCACCCGCAACAAGACCATCGCCGTGCTGCTCGGCCGCGCGGTGGTCAAGGACAGCAAGGGCAAGCCGGTCGACCTTTCCGAGTTCGCGGTCGTGCAGGACTCGGCCGAGGATGCCGCAGCCGACGACGCGCAGCCTGCAGACGAGACCGTGGCAGACTCCGCGCCCGAGGCTGAGGCCGAGGCGACCGAAGAGAAGCCGAAGAAGAAGTCCAGCAAGGCGAAGAAGGCTTAGCCGTCTGAGTAGAGCTGTCGAGAGGGGGTGGATGCGTGGCATCCGCCCCCTTTTTCTTTGAGCCGGCCTTGCACGGAGCTCCCGTGCATCGAGCAGACTGCAAGTGTTGGGTTACTCGCTGGGCGTGACACGACGAGGAGGAGCGTTCGATGGCCGATTGGGACAGCCAGTTCGAAGCCGTCTGGGCTGACGAGAGCCTGACCGACGCGGGTCGCATCGAGCGCATCGACCGTCTGGCCGGGGTGTGGGGCGACAACGCGATCGCGTTGTTCCACAGAGCTGGAGCGCGAGACGCCGCCGGCCGCGAAGAAGAGGCAGAGCCGCTGTACCGTCGCGCCCTGCTGCTCGGACTCGACGACGATCATCGCGTGCGGGCGGTCATCCAGCTCGCGAGCACACTGCGCAATCTCGGGCGTGTGCACGAAGCGGTGTGGATGCTCGGGGACGAGCACGCCAATCATCCCGCTTCTCCCTACCGAGACGCGGTCGCCGCGTTCTACGCCCTCGCTCTGGCGACCAGCGGTGAGACGCGTCGCGCCACCTCGATCGCCCTCACGGCGCTGGCCCCGCACCTGCCGCTCTACCGCGCCTCCGTCGCGAACTACGCGAGGGATCTCACGTATTGACCCGCGCCACCCGCACCCTTCTCACGTCGAGCCACCACTTGCGCGTCGACCCACCACTTGCG
>JBQCJQ010000162.1:0-4883 GCA_051952615.1 Humibacter sp. | reverse complement strand
GGTTGGTTCGGCGACCGGCCGGTCACGCTGACGCTCGGTGCGGACTTCCACTCCCGACGGCTGTCCATCCGTTCGAGTCAGGTGGGCATGGTCGCCCCGCGGCGTCGCGCAACCCGCAGCAACCGGGACCGACTCGCCCTCGCGCTCCGCCTGCTCCGCGATCCCGCGTTCGACGCGCTGCTCAGCGGCGGCTCGTCTTGGCGCGATCTTCCCCGGGTGATGGCGTCCGTCGCCGACGGATCGCCTGAGCCCGACGGCGGCCCTGTGCTCTGCCACACGATCGATTGGAAGGACGCTCCATGACATTCACGGTGACGGTTCGAGACCACATGATGGTCGCCCACAGCCTGTCCGGCGAGGTCTTCGGACCCGCGCAAAGGCTGCACGGCGCCACCTTCGTCGTTGACGCGTCGTTCGGCGCCGGCGCGTTGAGCGATGACGGCATCGTCGTCGACATCGGGCTCGCGTCCGACGCCCTGCACGAGATCGTGGGCGCGTTCACGTATCGCAATCTGGATGACGCACCGGAGTTCGCCGCACGCAACAGCACGACCGAGGAGCTCTGCCGGGTCATCGCCGACAAACTCGCCGAGCGTGCGACGTCCGGCGGGTTGGGGGAGTCCGGCAGAGCGCTCGACACGATCGCGGTCACACTGCACGAGTCGCACATCGCGTGGGCGACCTACGAGCGCACGCTGTGACGGAGGTGGGCGCATGACCGGCAGGGTCGACTTCGTCGTTCCGGAGGGCGTGGACGACCCGGCTCGGGTCAGCGGCGGAAACGTGTACGACCTGGCCCTCTGTGACGGGCTCACGAGCCTCGGCTGGGACGTGCGGTTGCTGCAGCAGGCCGACGAAGACTTGTCGGCGACCCTTGCGCGACTGACCGACGGCTCGCTCGCGCTGATCGACGGCCTGCTCGCGACCCGGTCGCCGGACGCGCTCGCCGGCGAGTGCGCCCGACTCCGTCTCGTGGTTCTCGCGCACATGGTCGCGGCGTCGGTCGCCTCCGAGACCGAGCGTGCAGCCGTCGCCGAGCGGGAGCGTCGCGCGTTCGATGCGGCCGACAGGATCGTGGCGACGAGCCGATGGATCCGCGACGAGCTCGTGGCGGGCGGCGTCGCGCGTGCCGATCGCATCGCTGTCGCCCGGCCCGGCGTCGATCCGGCTCCCGCGACCATCGCATCGGATGACGGCGGAAGATTGCTCTGCGTCGGGGCCGTCGCGCCGCACAAGGGCCAGGACGTGCTGGTGCGAGCCCTGGCCGGCCTCGACGAGGACCGCGACTGGACGTGCACCGTCGTGGGCTCGCTCGACGTCGACCCCGACTTCGCCGAGGCGCTGACCGCGGTCGTCGAGTCGACCGGCATCGCCGACCGCGTTCGCTTCACCGGCGTGCTCACCGGCCGGGCACTCGACGCCGCCTACTCCGCGGCGGACCTCGTCGTGGCGCCGTCCAGAGCCGAGGGGTTCGGCATGGCGGTCGCCGACGCCCTGGCAAGGGGCATCCCGGTGCTCGCGAGCCGTGTCGGCGGGCTGCCCGAGGCGCTGGGTGACAACGGTGCGGGCATCCTGGTGCCGCCGGACGACCCGTGGGCGCTGAGGGTCGTGCTGCAGCAGTGGTGGGCGGATTCCGCGAGGCGCGAGGCGCTGAAGGCCGAGGCGATGCGCACCAGGGATTCGGTACCCGGATGGCGCGAAACCGCCGAATCGGTCGCTGCGGTGCTCTCCGAGGTGCTTGCGGCACCGGGCGATGCGATGACCGGCCACGGGACGCAGGTCCCGACCCAGAGTGGGACACGGATCGGAGCACAGATGGAGACTGGGAGCAGATCGTGACCGACGTCATTCAGACCAGCACCGAGTGGCTCGCGCTTCGCGAGCCGGAGGATGCCCGCGCTCGGTCGGTCGAGCTCGCAACGGCCGCCGCGTCTCTCGTCGGTGATGCACCGCTGCTGGTGCACGACCTGGGGAGCGGCACCGGCTCGATGATGCGCTGGCTCGCTCCTCAGCTTCCCGGCCCGCAGACGTGGGTGCTCCACGACTGGAATGCCGACCTCGTGCAGCGTGCGGGCGAGGGCATCCCGTGCGACGCCGACGGACAGCCGGTCTCGGTGCGAACAAGCGTGCGCGAGCTCGGGCTGGTGCGTGCCGACGATCTGCGGGGGGCGTCCCTCGTCACGGCGTCCGCGCTACTCGATGTGCTCAGCTCCGAGGAGGTGCACGCGATCGCCGCGGCGTGCATCGCATCAGGCGTCCCCGTGCTGCTGAGCCTCAGCGTGACGGGCGAGGTGCGGCTCGACCCCGGTCATCCGCTCGATGAGGCGTTCCGGGCGGCGTTCAACGCCCACCAGCGTCGCAGCGCCGACGGCAGACGCCTTCTCGGACCGCACGCCGTCGCCGTCGCGCGTGGCGTGTTCCTCGAAGCGGGCTGGCACGTGCGTCCGGTCGAGACGCCGTGGCGCCTTGGCCAGAACGAGCCGCAGCTGCTGGACGCGTGGTTCGAGGGCTGGGTGGATGCCGCACTCGAACAGAACCCCGAGCTCGGACGCGAGGCGGGCGACTACCTCGGCCAGCGTCGCGCCCAGCTGAGCGATGGGGTTCTCTCCGCCGTGGTGCGTCACCGGGACATGCTGGCGTGGCCGCGATGAGCAAGCCGGCCGGGATCGTTGCGCAGCGGTTGCGCGCGATCGTCCGCTCGCGCCGGTTCCACACGTGGGCCCGGCCCGCCGCCGGGGCGCTCGTGCTGGCCGCGGTGGTCTGGCGCGTCGGCGCCGCTCCGTTCGTGCAGGGGGTGCTGAGCATCGACCTGCGGGCACTGGCCGCCGCGCTCGTGCTCTGCGCCCTCTCGACGGCGGCGCTGGCCTGGCGCTGGCGGATCATCGCGAACCGCCTCGGCGCGCGCATCACCTTTCCGCGCGCGATCGGCATGTACTACCGTTCCCAGTTCCTCAACACGGTGCTTCCCGGAGGGGTGCTCGGCGACGTGCATCGTGCGGTCGCACACGGCCGCGATGCGGGCGATCTGCCACAGGCATCCCGCGCCGTCGCGATCGAGCGCGTTGCGGGTCAGCTCGTGCAATCCAGCCTCACCGTCGTGGTGCTGCTGGTGGTGGGATCCGAGTTCGCAGGCTGGGCGTTCGTCGCGCTCGGGATCGGCCTGGCGGCTCTCGTCGTCGCGATCGTGGTCGTGGTCGCGAGCCGGTCGCTGCGACGCATCGTGGCCCGTGAGCTCGCCGAACTGCGAGTCGGCATCGGGTCCGCGAAGGTACTGCTGCAGGTGATCGCGACCTCCGTCGTGTCTCTGGCATGCCACGTCGCGCTCTTCGCGGTCGCCGTCGCAGCGGTGGGCGAGCAGCTTCCACCCGTCAGGTCGGTCGCCGTCGCGCTCGTCGTGCTACTCGGCAGTGCCATCCCGGTGAACATCGGCGGATGGGGGCCGCGCGAGGGCGTCGCAGGATGGGTCTTCGCGATGGCGGGACTCGGCGCGGATGCCGGAGTCGCAGCCTCGACGACGTTCGGGGTGCTCGCCATGATCGCCCTGGCGTCCGGGGCGGTCATCGCACTCGTCTCCGCGATGCGCTCCGGTCGACGCCCCGCCGCGGACGCACCGTCCTCAGCCGTTTCGTCGCAGGAGGGGCTCCGGCACGCTCCGGTGCCCGCTCTCGCCGCTCCTTCCCACTCACGAGGAGGTAGGTCGTCATGACCTTGCCCTACGTCACGCTCAGCAGCGCGATGTCCATCGACGGATACGTCGACAGCGCCCTGCCGCCGCGGCTCGCGCTCTCGAACGCGGCGGACTTCGATCGCGTTGACGAGCAGCGAGCGCACAACGACGCGATCCTGGTGGGAGCACGCACCGTGCGCAAGGATGACCCACGGCTCCTCGTGCGCAGCGAGAGCCGCCGCAGGGCGAGAGTCGCTGCAGGCCGGTCGCGCCTCCCCATGAAGGTGACCATCACGGCCAGCGGCGACCTCGACCCGTCCGCAAGGTTCTTCACGGTCGGCGACACCGAGAAGCTCGTCTACTGCCCGAGCTCCGCGAGCCACGACCTGAAGAAGCGGCTCGGATCGCTCGCCACCGTGATCGGCCTCGGGGACGACGTCACCGTTCCCGCCCTGCTGCGCGATCTCGGCGAACGCGGAGTGCGCGGCGTGATGGTCGAAGGCGGCAGCACGGTGCACACGCAGTTCCTCGCCTCGCGCCTGGCCGACGAGCTGCAGCTCGTCATCGCTCCGTTCTTCGTAGGCGACGCGCGGGCACCTCGACTGCTCGGCGACGGCAGCTTCGCGTGGACGGCGGAGCACCCTGCGCGCCTGCTCGAGGCCAAGCCGCTCGGTGACGTCGTGCTGCTGCGCTATGCACTGTCCGAACGGTGCCCCGACCGCCTTCCGGCCGATTCCCTGTGGGCGCGGACGGTGCAGACATCCGCGTGGAACGAGGCGTGATGGGGACGACGGCAACGCGCGCCAGAAGCCGGCGGGTGCTCTCCATCGTCGCGACGACGGTGGCGGCTCTGCTGCTCCTCGCCGTGGCGCTCGCGCCGGGGGTGATCACCTCCGACTCCGGCCTTGCGCTCCTTCGCGTGCCGATCGAGGCCGTGATCGGCCTGCTCGTGCTTGCGCTGCTGCCCTGGGCGTTCGCCAGGCGCATCGTCGCCGTGCTCATCGCCGCGTTCCTGGTCGGCGCCGTAGCGTTGGCGGCGCTCGACCAGGGATTCGAGACCACGCTGGCTCGGCCGTTCAACGTCGTCACCGACTGGTCGGAGCTGGGGGCGGCGTTCGGGGTGCTGAGCGATTCGACGGGGCAGCTCGTCGCCGCGCTGATCGTGATCCTGCTGCTGGTCGTGGCGGTCGGGCTCCTGCTCGCCGTGGCCTGGGCG
>JBQCJQ010000161.1:0-7396 GCA_051952615.1 Humibacter sp. | reverse complement strand
CCAGACCGTGCCGTCCGTCGCCGACGGCCGCTACGTCGTGTTCGACGACAAGGACCTCTCCAACGCCTTCTCGCTCGGCACGCCCACGGCCGTGATCTACGCGATCGACAACGTCACGCCGCTGTTCGCGGACGCGCTCGGCGGGTCGTGACGGGTCGTGCCCGACGGCGCGGGGCGGGCCGGGTGGTCCGCCTCGCACGGTCGCCGGGCGGGTCTTGGATCGGGGTGCGGGCCGGGGTCGTCGGGCGGCCTGACCGGCCGATTCGGTGTCCGGGGGTCTGACCAGGTATCCTTCCTGGGCCGGGTTTCCCGGCATTGGTAGCGTGTCCGAGTGGCCTAAGGAGCACGCCTCGAAAGCGTGTGTGGGTGAAAGTCCACCGTGAGTTCGAATCTCCCCGCTACCGCCACCCGAAGGGCCCCACAGCCGCAGAATCCTGCGGCTGTGGGGCCCTTCGTCGTACGTGGCACTCGTCTCTCACGCGACTTTGCCTTCCAGAGCGGCGTCCACGGACGCCTGAGCGATGAGCCGATCAAGGACGATCCAAAGGCCGGGGCGACCCGTGTCCGCTGGACGTCGTGCCTCATCGTCGTCCTTCCTCGGGCGGGGTCGCATCATCTGCGGGCGGGGTGGTGTCGTCCGCAGGGGTCGTGGTGTCCGTCGGCTCGGGTGACGGCAGCGGTTCGAGCAGCGTGAATGTCGTCGGCTCGTTCGTCGCGCCGCCGAACCGCCGAACATGAGAGCGAAGACGACCTCGTTCTCGCCGGAGAGCACCGTCGGCGCGCCGGCCTTGCTCTCCGCGACGACGGTGAAGCCCGCGAGCGCTGGGCCGCGATGCGCCCCTCCGGCAAGCCCGGCAGAACCTCACGCCAACTCGACGGCTATAGGAGTATCAACGAGTTGGCCGAGACGGTGAACGGCTACGACAAGGCCGAACTCGTCCGCGGGTCCGCCCGATCTGGGCCGTGGAGATGCGTCGAGGACGTCGAGCTCGCGACCCTTGGCTCTGTCCAGTGGCACAACACCGAGCTCTTGCACGGCTACGGTGACGTCCCGCCCGCCGAGTTCGAGAACAGCCTCTACGCTACTCAGCAGGGCGGAAGGGCCCTTGCAGGAATCAGTGGTCAGAGCCTCCATCAGACCCAGGGCGACTCACACCAAGGGAGCAACGGTGTCTAGTGAGATCCGCTACGGCCGCGGGGACACCACGCCCCGCACGGCACGTCAACAGGACCTGGAGGCTTTCAAGACCAAGTTTCGCGACAAAACGAACCATGGTGGCGACCTCCTCGACTACCTCCAGCGCTCAAACTGCGGTGTCTGGCGGTGCGAGCAAGATGACGTCGATCCAAGGAGGTGGTGGCTCAACGTTACCCTCCCTCCGAACGTTGCTGAGATGTTCGATGCCCACCTTGAGATCCAGCTGGTTTACGCGGAGTATCAACAGGTCGAACCACGCCTTCTCGAACTGATCCAGCGCCGGATCGGCAGCAACGCCCGTGTCGACCACGGACTCTTCATGATCGCGAGCCTCGACAACAATGTCGACCGCCTCTTACGGCGCCGACGCGGGGAGTTCGCCGGAATCGACCTTCATCTGAGCGACCTGGGCACTTCGGTACCGGATATTCGGCACCGAATGACCGCGGTCCTCACCGCGGTCGACCACTACGACATGACCGTCCCGGTTCACGATCCCGCGGGGTTCTTCGGCCGCACTGAAGAGTTTCAGCAGATCATCTCTGCGGTCGAACGCGGCCAGTCCGTCGGCGTCTTCGGGCTTCGCAAGACCGGCAAGACCTCCCTGCTCAACTACGTTGCTGGACGCCGCCGCGACGCTCACCGACCCGTCGTCTGGGTTGATATCAGTGGGATCGCTGATGCCGATGACTTCCGTGTTCGTGTACTTGAAACAGCGTGGGAGGCGAGCGTCGAGCGGACCATCGAGTCCCAGCAAGACATGCCCCGACTGCGGACCCTGAACGCAAGAGGTGAGCTGAAGGGCGGCATCGAGGTGATGCGGCTCCACTGGCTCCGCGACCTTGAGGCCCTGTCCCGTCACAACGACGCTCGGTTCGAGGTGTTTATCGACGAGATCGACCAAATCCATCCGGATCGGTCCCACCTCGGAGTGGACGAAGCTGGGCGGATGCTCGTTGCGGTCACGCAGTTGCGCGGAATGGTCCAGAGCGCCGAGAGCGGTACAGGCATGGTGCTTGTCTGCGCCGGTGTTGACCCCGCACTCTTTGAGCGCCCTCTACTCAGTTCTGGGTCCGATAATCTCCTCTACAAGTTGGTTCGACTCATGTACCTGGCTCCACTCACCCGCGACGAGATGGCCGAGATGGTTCGGGATCTCGGACGACGGATGGGGGTCCGGGTGCGTGACCACACGGTAATCGACTACCTATACCGCGAGTACGGGGGACATGCTCTGCTGACCCGGAAAGTCTGCTCTCTGGCTTCGCGGCAGCGCAGCAAAGATGAGATCCCCTGGCACATGACGCTCGAGGCCGTGGAAGCTGCCGCTCTGGAACGCGGCGACGGAACACCATTCCAGCAGGCAGGTGAGATTCTCGAGTCGTTCGGTGAGTGGTTCCCTGAAGAGGCGGGCCTCCTCCGCGAGCTTTGGTCTTCTGATCCGGATGACCGCGAACTCGGTCAATTGCTCTACAACGAGGACGTTCGACGGCTCGCGCACGCTGGGCCGTATGGGATTGTGATCGAAGGCACGACCGCGCCGCGAATTCACGCCGTCGAGCTATCAGTGCGCGCCGATGGATGAATGGCTTCCGAGCGAGCGTCGTTGGCTCGATCGGCTCGCCGAGAGAACCCTTGACGGCAACATCCTGCTTGTGCGGGCGCTTCCGCGTTGGGGCATTGCGGCCGCGTGCCTGGATTTGGTTGCATCGTTGGGCGAGTCCGCTGTGATCGTCGATGGCCGTGCAGCGACCGAACAGAACCAAAAGCTGTTCCGCGAGGGCGTCGACCGTCGCATCGCAGCCGCAATCGACAAGACGGGCGTCGCCCAACTGATTTTCGACAACTATGGCAGGGCAATTCGGCGTTCTCAGGGCGGCACCTTGCACTCTTTGCTCTACCGCCTCCTCGTCGACAGCCCAGCGGCTCGCGACACCGGTGCCCTCCTTACCGCTCGGCCCAGCGACATGCTCGACCCCGGGTTCTCCGGGAGCCCGCTGATCAGCCGCGCTCGCACGGTCGCGCTTCCCGCCCTCGACGAGGAGGACGCCGCGGCGCTCGATATGGAGTTGGGCAAGCTCAGGGCACTGGTCGGCGACTCAACGTGGCTTGCACGCCGGTTCGCGGGCGAAGGGCATCGGCAGGGGCACTTGAGCGCCGTCGAACATCTCAACAACGACCGGCGCAGGATTGTTGAGGCCCTCCCCCCAGGAGCTGTGTCGCACTTAGCTGGCGGTGCGGCAACGGGGACGATCGACGCGGCGGGACGGGAAGCGCTCATGTGTCTCGGCTCTCTCGACGCCTCCGGTCTATTCGTACCCGCGGCCATCGTTGCCGAGTCCGCGCTCCTTGACGAGGTCCACCTTCAGAACCCCAACTGGCCGGGCACGCTCAACGACTCTGCCAGGAGATTTGCCGAGTTGCTCGCCGCCTCCGCGAACGCGTACTGGATTGACCGCTACATTTTCGATCAGCCAGCCCGCGTGCGAGAGTTCCTGGACCTTATTCGCGCTCAGACCGCAGCGCGCCTGCGGATCCTGACCTCGGATGATCGTGATCGTAGTGCGTTCTCACTGAGCATCGCGACGGCGCTCAACGGCATTGAGAACGTGGAGGTCCGCTTTATGCACTGGTCCGATCGGAAGTCGCTCCACGACCGCCACCTGATCCTTACTGGCCTTCGGGCTGGTTATGTACTACCAACGGCACGTGTCATCGTCGCTGTTGACGCGCCGGGCACTGCAGTCGCCGCGCGCATCCCTGCAATCGACTATTCGCAGTATTGGGCGCGCGCGTCGATCGTCTTCCCCGCGCTGTGAGAACTTTCCTTGCTCAAGACGCGGCTCGGCCGCGCTCGGCCGCCCTGGCGGGTGGGCCCCGTGCTCCGCTCGCGAGCCGCGCGTGCGTTGCTCTTGACACCGAGATTGAGGCCGTCCACCAGCACCGGACCGAGATCCTTTGGCGTGACCACCCTCGCGAGGCGTCCGGTCTGTGGCGGTGGGTGTGGAAGCGACGAAAGAGACCGCATTGCTCTGACAATGGGACGCCGCGTCACCTCCAGTGCAACTGATCCCGCCACCAGAACCCGCCGAGGTGCCCGACCATCCGCGTGTCAGCCTCGCGCACGCGTCGGCGCAGCTCGCTGCCGGCACCTGAAGGCGCGCGACGAACGAGGGCCCCGATGATGTCGCGCGTGTCCGCGAGAGGCCTGTGGTACCCGCAGCACTCCCAGATACCGCAGCTCGTCACGGGCGGCTCGATCACTGCGGGGGCTCGCTCCCAGACGGTCAAGGCGACGAGGACCGACCCGCGTGGCAGGTCGGTCTGGCGTTCGTATCGGAGGACTGCGGCTCGGGCTGGTCCCGACAGATCCGCGCCGCCAGCCTTGGGCCGTCGTATCGGTGGCCTCGGGCGTTCGAGCAGAGGAACTTCTGCGCGGAGCAGAGCAGGACGCCTACGCGGCATGTCCCTTCGGGATGATGTGCATGGCGACAGAGTAGGGCAGTCGGGCTGTCGAGATCGCGGAAACAGCGTCCACGACGGACTGATCGTCCCGGGAAGCGGATTGACCGCCGGGTGATGCCGCGGGCACGGTTCTTGCGTGACGACGCTGCGGATCGAGCCGGTGCTCGAGGTTCTCGGAGACCGCGAGCTGGATTTTTGGCCCGTCGTCGGGCGTGACGACTTCTGGTACCTGGCCTTGCACGGTGACCTCACCGACCGTGAGGTGGGGACGGCGGTGCACCAGATCCTGCGGTGGTTCTACACCGACGACGAGGGCGATCCTGCATCGACGGTCGAGGACTACCTCGCTCGCGCGCTGGCCCCGTACGGCCCCGACGAGGCCCGGCCGCTGGCGCTGGGCGGCCTGCGGTTCACTGACACCGTCACCGGCTCGACGATCCTGCCCGGCTGTTGCTCCTCGATCGACGAACGCTCCGAGCTCGTCGACGTGCTGGGTGGGAGGGCGGCCACCTGCTGGTTCGGGCACGACCCCGACGTGGTTCTCACGGTCCGCGACGGACTCGTCGAGATCGTCCAGGACGCGCAGGACCTGAGTCGACCTGTGCTGCGGTTCCCCCTGGACCAGGTGCGCGCTGCACTCGCCCGTGCCGAGGAGGACCTTGATCGGTTCTGCGCCCTCGTCGCGGCGTGGGCTGCCGCACACACCCCAGCACATGCCGACTCGCTGCCCGCGGGGGTCGCCCGGGCTTTGAGCGCGGGATCGCATCGCAGCACCGACGGTGTGACGACACCGACCGACACGTCGGCTGGTCGTGCGGGCTCGTAGCCGCCGCCCGTGAGGTGCAGCGCGCCTCGTCGGCGAGGCTCCTCCGTCCGTCTCCGCCGTGGGGAGGCGCGACGTCGGCGAGTCAGGACGTGCCTCAGAGCCCGACCTGTCCCGCTGCGGCACGCAGGGTGTCGGCGGAACGGTGCAGCGCGGCGAGCTCGGCGTCGGACAGGGGCGTCGGCAGCAGGGTCCCGGCGCCGCCGTGGCTGACCATCGTCGGGACGGAGAGGCACACGTCGTCGATGCCGCGGTACCCGTTCAGGAGCGAGGAGACCGGCATGATGCGGTGCTCGTCGTTGGTGATCGCCTCGACGATGCGGGAGGCGGCGAGGCCGATCGCGTAGGCGGTGGCGCCCTTGCCGGCGATGATGTCGTAGGCGGAGTGGACGACGTCGTGCGCGATCGCGTCGCGCGCCTCTTGTGTCAGGGGTTCCCGCCCGTCGAACGGGTCGAGCTCCAGGAGCGGCACGCCGCCGATCGTCGCGGACGACCACAGGGGCACGGCGGTGTCGCCGTGCTCGCCGGCGACGTAGGCGTGCACGTTCTGCACGGCCACGCCGACGTGGTCGGCGATGAGGTACCGGAACCGCGAGGAGTCGAGCACCGCGCCGGACCCGAGGACCTGCGCGCGCGGCAGCTCGGAGTACCGCAGGGCCGCGTAGGTGACGACGTCCACCGGGTTGGTGACCATGAGGTACACGGCCTGGGGCGCGACCTCGACGAGCTGGGGCATGAGCGTGCGCGCCAGGCCGACGGTCTTGGCCGCGAGGTCCATGCGCGTCTGCCCGGGCTGCTGCTTGGCGCCTGCCGTGACCACGACGACGTCCGCTCCCGCGCAGACCGCGACGTCGTCGGAGCCCTCCACGCGCGCCATGGGCATGAACTGGATGCCGTGGGCGAGGTCGAGGGCCTGGGCGCGGACCTTTGCCGTGTCGACGTCGTACAGGGCCACCTCCCGCGCCGCACCGCGGATCAGGACGGCGTAGGCCAAGGTCGCGCCGACCGAGCCGGCCCCGACCACGGCGACCTTCGCCGTCGTGCCTGTCTGGATCCCGCCTGTCCCGGTTCTCGTCTCACCGGTCTGGATGTCGCTCCGCTCCTGCCTCACCGCAGTCACTCCCTCGTCGCGTGCGTCGCATGAGAAGTACGGGCCGCTTCCAGGCTAGGACGTCTCGCCGGACGGGCACGGGGAGCGTGTGATCGGGCGTTGGCCGGGCAGAGGCCGGCGGACTCCTGGACGGGTGTCCACCGGCCCCGAGCCGGCCGTCCAACGCAGGAATCTCCGCGCGGGCGATTTTCGTTCGGACCCTGGCGTAAACACCCCGTGTCCAGGTAAGTTGCAGGAGACCGAACAAATCCCGGGATCCCCAGCCCGGGCCGAAGAGCAACGAGGCCTTCATGAACGAACGATCGACACCCAGCGCGGCCTCCTCGGGCCGCTCGCTCGCCAAGACCTCGCCCGCACCGACCGCCCGCTCGCGCGTGGTCGCGACCACCGCCGTCGTCGGGGCGATCGCCCTGACCGCGGCCACCTTCGCGTCGCCCGCCGTGGCGGCGCCGCAGCCCACGGCCAAGCCGGCGGCCTCCGTCGCCGGGCCGTCGGACATCAACGGGTTCCGCAGCGTCGGCTACGTCATGGCCGACTCACGCGTGACCCGCGACTTCCACGTGGCCGACCTCGTCCGCACCGGCGCGATCGAGGACCTCACGCACATCAACTACGCGTTCGGCAACGTCACGACCGACCTCGTGTGCGACATCGCCGACGTCCCCGGCGAGGGCGACCCCCTCAACGACTTCGTCGCGGAGGTGCCCGCCGCGGACTCCGTCGACGGCAAGGCCGACAAGCCCGGCCAGAAGCTCGCCGGCAACTTCAACCAGCTCAAGAAGCTCAAGGCCGTCAGCCC
>JBQCJQ010000160.1:0-3719 GCA_051952615.1 Humibacter sp. | reverse complement strand
ACGGGGTTGTCGGGGTTCGAGTTGACGTCGACGTCCGGTGCGAAGTCGAGAGTGCACGCGACTCGGCGCAGCGCGAAGCCCACATCACGGCCGACGGACTCGGTGAGCGCCTCGTCGCCGAGCCTTCCGAGCACAGCGTTGCCCGGGTACGGCGATCCGTCGCCGTAGTTCAGACGGGTGACGTCGCCGCCCTCCTCGTCGATGGCGATGACGGCGAGCGGATTCGCGCTCAGGATGTCCTCGTCGAGCGCACGCAGCTGCTGAGTCGACCGGATGTTCGGGCCGAAGACGCACACACCGCCGAGGCCTGCGCTCAGCCGCCGCCGCAGCGGATCGGGCAGCTCGGTGCCGACGAACCCGGGCAGCAGCGTCGTCGCGATGGCGCGCGCCCTGGCATCGGGATCGCCCATGTCGATCGACGGTGGCGGGGCAGGGCTGCGGCGGTCGTGCGGAGGCACCTCTGACTCGGACATGTTTGTTAGTAAAGCTTACGAACAAGCCCGGCTGCAAGCCCGGCGGGCGAGTCGGCCGGGACCACACCGCTCCCTCGCCACAAGGCTCTAACGGTGGCGCGTTATCAATTCTTTACAAACGTCAACTTGACAACACGTTTGTAAGGCAGGTTCACTAACAAACCATCGGGACCCGAAGGCCCGGTCGCCGCAAAGACGCTACGGATCGAGGTGAGCATGGCGCAGCTACGCGTGACGTCGAAGGCGTTGCCTGAGCACAACAGGCAGCACAACCGGTCCCTGCTCCTCCAGACGCTCTTCCACGACGGACCGATGAGTCGTGCGGACCTTGCCCGTGAATCGGGACTCACCCGAGTCACCGTCTCCGACCTCGTCAACGAGCTGGCGTCAGAGGGACTCATCAGCGAGCTCGGCCCTCGCGCAGGAGCGCACGTCGGCAAGCCGGCACAACTGATCGGCCTCGACGAGAACGCGTATCACGTCGTCAGCCTCGACCTGTCGGCTGACGACCGGTTCGTCGGCGCCGTCATCGGCATCCGCGGCGAGATCGTGCGCCGCCTCGAGGTGCCGCTCGACGACGCGTCGGGCGCCGACGCGTTGAACAAGGCGATCAACCTCACCCGCGACCTGGTGAAGCGGTCGACCGTTCGTCTGCTCGGCATCGGCATCGGTACCCCCGGCATCGTGGACCCGGGCGGCGTCGTGCGCCAGGCCCCCAACCTGGCGTGGTCGGACGTCGACCTCGCCGGTGCCTTCCGGGCCGAGTTCGGGGTTCCCGTGCACGTCGGCAACGACGCGAACACGGCGGCCCTCGCCCTTCACACGTTCCAGGATGCCGGCCAGAGCTTCATGCTCGTGGCGATCGAGCACGGCGTCGGTGCCGGGCTCATCATCGGCGGCGTGCTGATCGACGGCGAGAACTCCACGGCCGGCGAGATCGGCCACGTCGTGGTCGACGAGCACGGCGAACGCTGCGCCTGCGGCCGCACCGGATGCCTCGAGCTCGCCATCGCCGTCCCCCATCTCAGGGCCCGGCTCGCTGCTGCGGGCGACGACGCACGCGAGAGCGTGCTCGCCGATGCAGGACGATCCCTCGGCGTCGCCCTCGCGCCCGTCGTCGCGGCCCTCGGCCTCGGTGACGTCGTGCTCTCCGGCCCTGGGGAACTCGTCGAGGGCCCGTTCCTCGACTCGGCACTCGGCACCGTGCGGGAGCGCACGCTCTCCGCCGTCAGCAACGGCTTCCACATGAGGATCGCGGCGGACAGCCACGACCTCGTGCTGCTCGGCGCCGCAGTGCTGGTTCTCTCCGCGGAACTGGGGGTGTCATGAGACGGCACCCCCAGCCCGCCACAGACGACTGGGCTCACATCCCAGTTGGTGATCGCGACCGAGCGTTGTCGATCACTCGCACCATATGTCCGTGTTGCGACGCGGACGTCAATCCCTCCATAGGACGCTTCAACGTCCGCGTTCACAACACTAGGAGATACATTGCGCAAGTCACGCATTCTCGCGGTCGGTGCCGTCGGCATCGCCGCGGCACTGGCGCTGAGCGCCTGTTCCGGAAACGGGTCGGGCAAGACCGGCTCTGAGAGCCTGAGCAACGTCGACGGCAAGGGCAAGACCATCACCGTCTGGGCGATGAACGGCGACCTCACCAACGACACCCTGAACGCCATCAACAAGGAGTTCACCAAGGAGACCGGCGCCAAGGTCAAGGTGCAGCTCCAGCAGTGGGACGGCATCGGCCCCAAGATCACCACCGCCCTCTCGACCTCCACCCCGCCGGACGTGCTCGACGTCGGAAACACCCAGGTCGCCGGTTACGCCGCCAACGGCGGTCTTCTCGACATCACCAAGTACAAGACCGACCTCGAGCAGGGCGGCACCTGGCTCGGCGGCCTCGAAGACCCGGCGACAGTGAACGGCCAGCTCTACGGCGTTCCGTCGTTCGCGGGAACCAGGGCCGTGATCTACAACAAGAAGATCTGGGCGGACGCGGGCGTCACCAGCGCACCGACCACGTACGCCGAGCTCACCGCGGACCTCGACAAGGTCAAGGCCGCGAACTCCTCGAAGTCCGACTTCTCCGCCTTCTACCTGCCCGGCCAGAACTGGTACGCGGGCGTGCAGTTCGTGTGGGATGCCGGCGGGGAGATCGCGACCCAGAGCGGCAAGACCTGGAAGGGCGGCTTCGGCTCAAGCGAGGCGCAGAAGGGCCTGAACGACTTCAAGACGTTCGAGAACGCCTACACCGTGTCCTCCGCTCGCACCCTCGACACCGACAAGCCCGACCAGGACCAGCTGTTCGCAGACGGCAAGGCGGGCGCCATCCTCGGCAACGGCTGGGAGATCGGCGTGATCACCGGCGACAACAAGGCGCTGACGCAGGATGACCTCGGCTCGTTCCCCTTCCCCGGAACCTCCGGCAACAACCAGCCCGTCATGCTGGGCGGCTCCGTGTGGAGCATCCCGGTGAAGAGCAAGAACTCGCAGCTCGCCCTCGTGTGGGCGAAGATCGCGGCCAGCCCGACGATCCAGGACAAGTACGTGTACGGCGTGCAGAAGTGGATCCCGAACACGGTCGAGGGCGCCAAGAAGGCCACCTCCGACCCGAGCCTGCCCGAGATCCAGAAGGGCTTCTTCACCGCGGCCCAGAACTCGAAGTCGACCCCGTCGTCGGCGAACTGGGCGACCATCGAGAGCACGAAGGCGATCAACCAGTTCTTCTCCTCGATCGCATCGGGTTCCGCGACGCCCGAGGCAGCGGCGAAGTCATTCGACGCCACGCTCGACTCGACGCTGAACACGAAGTAGCCCTCCCGCTCAGGGCACAGAAGAAACAATGAGTTCTTCCTCTGCAACGCTCGTTGCGGACGAGGGCGCGGCTGCCGTGGCCATCCCACGGCAGCCGCGTTCCCGCCGCAGCGACGGCACACGACCTTTCATCGCCTGGCTGCTGACGCCGGCCGGCATCGTGATGGCGGCTCTCGTCGTCGTCCCGATCGTCTTCCTGGTGTTCACCTCGTTCACCGACTACGACCAGCGCTCCCTGTTCACGGGCGCGTTCGACTTCGTCGGCGTTCAGCAGTACGCCACGATCTTCACCGACCCCGAGTTCTGGTGGTCCGTGGCGCGAACCGTGCTGTTCACGGCAGCCATGGTGATCGGCACGATCGTCATCGGCATGGGCATCTCGCAGCTGCTGACCCGGCTGGTTACGGCCATGCGGTACATCCTCACGAT
>JBQCJQ010000159.1:0-13610 GCA_051952615.1 Humibacter sp. | reverse complement strand
CGGAGCCCGACCGTGAGTGACGGGATGTCGACGCTCCAGTTGTCCGAGTCGGCGACCACGATCGCGTCGGCGGCCAGGGCCTTCTTGTTGTCCCGAAGGAAGTTGGCGAACGAACGCGACCCGAACTCCTCCTCGCCCTCGATGAACACCGCGAGCCCGAGATCGAGGTCGGTGCCGATCACCTCGGTGAGAGACCTGATCGCCGCGACGTGGGTCATCACGCCCGCCTTGTCGTCAGCGGCGCCGCGCGCGTGCAGGCGATCGCCACGTACGGTCGGCTCGAACGGCGCCGTCTGCCAGTCCTCGTCCTTGCCTGGCGGCTGAACGTCGTGGTGCGCGTAGAGCAATACGGTCGGAGCGCCGTTCTTCGCCTCCCGGCGGGCGATCACCGCCGGCTGGCCCAGCTGGTCGCCTTCGCCGATCGCTGCCTGGGCGACGTCGACCGAGTCGAAGACGTTCAGGCCCCGGAGCAAAGAGGCGACGGCGTCCGCGCTGCGGGCGACGTTCGCGGGGTCGAAGGCCGACCACGACACCGATGGGATGCGCACGAGGTCGGTGAGATCGGAGATGGCGAGCGGCATTCCGCCCTGCACGGCATCCCGAAGTTCAGCGAGGTGGTCGGAGGGCTGGTCGGCTTCCGTCATGCGGGTAATCTTAATCGGAAGAGATCGAGGACTTTCAGTGGCCAAACGAGCAGACACCACCGCGACCCCCGCCGAAGAGGCCGAGACGCCCACGTCGGGCAAGGGACACGCGACCCCGTCACGAGCACAGCGTGAGGCGGCTCGCAAGCGTCCCCTCGTGCCTGCGGACCGCAAGGCGGCGGCCCGCGACGCACGTAGCAAGAACGCCGATGCGAGGGAGCGTGCCAGGGTCGGCATGGCCGCCGGCGACGAGCGCTATCTCACTCAGCGCGACAGAGGTCCGCAACGACGCTTCGTTCGCGACTACGTCGACGCGCGCTTCACGGTGGCCGAGTTCCTCATGCCCGTGATGCTGATCGTCGTCATCTTCTCGTTCGTGCAGGTCACCGCGCTGCAGTACTACGCCATCATCGTGCTCTGGGTGTTCTTCGCGATCGCCATCGTCGACTCGGTGGTCATGGTGAGCATGATGAAGCGGCGCATGCGGGCCAAGTTCGGCACGATCGAGCGCGGCCTCAACTGGTACGCCGTGATGCGAGCCTTGCAGTTCCGCATGATCCGCATGCCGAAGCCGCAGGTCAAGCGCGGGCAGTACCCGGCGTAACCCCGGGCATCAGACCATGACGATCGTCGCTGCGGCGGACGGCTCTGCGCTCGGCAACCCCGGTCCTGCCGGCTGGGCCTGGTTCGTCGATGAGAACACCTGGGCCGCAGGCGGCTGGCCTCACGGCACCAACAACCAGGGTGAGCTGATGGCGGTCATCGACCTGCTGGAGTCCACCGCCGGAGAGCCAGACGACCTGCGCATCCTCTGCGACAGCCAGTACGTGATCAACGCCGTCACCAAGTGGATGCCAGGGTGGAAGCGCAAGGGATGGCGCAAGGCCGACGGCGCCCCCGTGCAGAATCTCGAGCTGCTCAAGCGGCTGGACGCCGCCCTTGCCGGGCGCGACTACGGCTTCGAGTGGGTGCGCGGTCACGCGGGTCACGAGCTCAACGAGGCCGCGGACGAACGAGCCCGTGGTGCCGCGACCTCCTACCAGCGCGGCACACCCGTGAACAGCGGACCGGGATGGCACGGGGCCGCCCGGCCGACCGAGCACGCTCCCACGGAGCAGCCACCAGCTGCCACTCCCGTGACTGCCGCGGTGGAACAGCCCGGCCTGTTCGACGACACCCTGGTCGGTGAGGAGTCCGACCTCGACACCGTTGTGCGCCTGGAGCGCGAGCTGCTCGACCCGGCCGTGCGGTCGGACCCCGCGAGCGTCGCGGCTCTTCTGCATCCGGACTTCGAGGAGATCGGGCGCTCAGGACGGCTCTGGGGCAGGGACACGCTGATCGAGGAACTCTCGATCGAGCAGGGGTTCGTCGCCGATGTGGAAGTGCTCGGCGCCGAGCGGGTGGGCCCGGACGCCGTATTGCTCACCATGCGTGCGACGGATGCTCGTGGCGCGACACTGCGCAGCTCGCTCTGGGTGCGCGACAGGGCGGGCAGCGGGGCGCGGTGGCGGCTGCGCTTCCGTCAGGGCACACCCGAGCAGTGACGTCGGCCGTCAGAGCCGATCCAGCCCGCGGTTGATCGCGCGAGCCCAGAACGGGCCTCGGTAGATGAAGGCCGAGTAGCCCTGAACCAGTGTGGCGCCGGCATCCAGGCGGTCACGGACATCCTGTGCGGTCTCGACGCCCCCGACCGAGATCACGCAGAGCTCGGCCGGAACGTGCTGCCGGACAAGTCGAAGCACCTCCAGCGAGCGTGCCGCGAGCGGGGCTCCCGAGAGTCCGCCGGCACCTGCCGCTTCGACGATCGCCGGATCGGTCGCGAGACCGGAACGGTCGATCGTGGTGTTGGTCGCGATGATGCCGTCGAGCCCAAGCTCACCCACCAGCTCGGCGATCTTCGCGATCTCGTCGTCGGCGAGGTCTGGCGCGATCTTCACCAGGAGCGGTGTGCCGCCGGCCTCCTCCTTGACCGCGGTCAGCAGAGGGCGCAACGAGTCGAGTTCCTGGAGGCCTCGCAGGCCCGGGGTGTTCGGCGAGCTCACGTTGACGACGAGGTAGTCGGCGACGGCGGCGGCCGCACGCGCCGAGACCCGATAGTCGGCGACGGCGTCAGCGACCTCGACCACCCGCGACTTGCCGATGTTCACTCCCACGACGGGCCGACCGCGCACCGATCGCACCTTGGCGACCCGGGCAGCCGCTGCATCCGCTCCCTCGTTGTTGAAGCCCATGCGGTTGACGATCGCCCTGTCGGGGATGAGCCGGAACAGGCGCGGCTTCGGGTTGCCGGGCTGAGGGATGGCCGTGACGGTTCCGACCTCGACGTGCCCGAAGCCGAGGGCGCCGAGTCCGAGGATGGCCGTCGCGTTCTTGTCGAATCCGGCCGCTACGCCGAAGGGGGTGGGGAACCTCAGCCCGAGGGCGGCGACGGACTGGTCGGTGCGAGGGCGGGTCATCCTGCCGACGAGGCGGCGGAGCCCCAGCGCGGGCACAGCGCGGATCGCGGTGAAGGCCAGATGGTGGGCGCGCTCCGGATCCATGTGCCGGAAGACGAGCGAGAAGAGGATGCGATACATGCCGGTGCGCGGTTCAGTCCGCGATCGCCGGATGCTCGTGGTGCTCTTTGCGAAGCGCCGAGATGGCGTCGTCGAAGTCGTCGAGCGAGTCGAACGCCTGGTAGACGCTCGCGAACCTCAGGTAGGCGACCTCGTCGAGCTCCCGCAACGACGGGAGCACCGCGAGGCCGATCTCGTTCGCGTCGATCTGCGAGACGCCGGTCGCACGCACCGTCTCCTCCACCTTCTGCGCCAGAACGGCGAGGTCGGAGTCGGTCACCGGTCGCCCCTGGCAGGCTTTGCGCACGCCGGACATGATCTTCTCCCGGCTGAACGGCTCGACCACTCCGCTGCGCTTGATCACGTTGAGGCTGGCCGTCTCGATGGTGGAGAACCGGCGCCCGCACTCGGGGCACTGCCTGCGCCTGCGGATGGAGAGGCCGTCGTCTGACGTGCGCGAGTCGACGACGCGGGAATCCGGATGACGGCAGAAGGGGCAGAACATGGTGCCTCCAGGCTAGTCAGTCGCGTGCGTCGGTGCGTGCCAGGACCGCTTCGCCGTGCGCCGGAAGCTCCTCGGCGTCGGCGAGGGCGACGACATCTGCGGCGACCGCGGCGAGTGCCGCCTCGTCGTAGCGGATCACCTGCTGCGGCCGGAGGAACGTGAACGCACCGAGACCGGACGAATAGCGGGCGGACCCGCCGGTCGGCAGCACGTGGTTCGATCCGGCCAGGTAGTCGCCGAGGCTCACGGGGCTCTGCGCACCGAGGAAGATCGCACCAGCGTTCGTGATGCGGCCGAGCGTGCTCGTCGGGTCGGCGGTGTGCAGCTCGAGGTGCTCGGGCGCGTAGGCGTCGC
This sequence comes from Humibacter sp., assembly GCA_051952615.1. Classification (GTDB taxonomy): domain Bacteria; phylum Actinomycetota; class Actinomycetes; order Actinomycetales; family Microbacteriaceae; genus Humibacter. Next base: position 9,552 of record JBQCJQ010000159.1, on the reverse strand, counting down.
TGAAGCGCGCGGCCGTCGGCTCGTCGTCGACGAGCACGATCGCCGACTGCGGTCCGTTCAGTGCCACCGTCGCCCGCGCGCCGTTCGCCGTGGCGGAGACAATCCGCTCCAGTTCTGCCGAAACCGCTGCGGCGAGCTCGGCAGAATCCGTCACAAGCAGGGCTGCGGCGGCTTCGTCGTGCTCGGCCTGGCTGAGCAGATCGGCCGCGATGAGACGAGGGTCGGCAGAGGCATCCGCGATCACGAGGATCTCCGTCGTTCCCGCCTCGGCGTCGATGGCGACCACGCCGCGCACCAGGCGTTTGGCGGCCGTGCCGTAGATGTTCCCAGGACCGGTGATCACATCGACAGGAGCCAGCGGCAGGTCCGGTACTCCGTAGGCGAGCGCGCCGATGGCGCCTGCTCCTCCGATCGCGTAGACCTCGTCTATTCCGACGAGACCGGCCGCCCCGAGGATGACGGGGTGCACGGATCCGTCGTGGTGACGCTGCGCCGGGCTTGCCAGCGCGACAGAGCCCACTCCGGCGACGAGGGCAGGCACCGCGTTCATCACGAGGCTGGAGGCCAGCGGAGCCTTGCCGCCGGGCACATAGAGCCCGGCCCGCGAGACCGGCTGCCACCGCTGTTCGACAACGGCGCCGTCATCCAGCACTGTGCGTCCCGGTGGCGGCACCTGCGCCTCGCTGGCCCTTCGTACCCTGTCGATCGCGTGCTCCAGTGCCGTGCGGACGTCGCTCGGCAGCCCGTCGACGGCACGCGCGATCTCGGATGACGGAACTCGGAGCTGCGCGGGACGCACCCCGTCGAATCGCTCGGCCTGGCTCAGGAGGGCCTCGACGCCATGTTCGCGCACATCCGCGATCAGCTCGGCGGCCGCATGCGAGGCGGCGGTGATGTCGAGAACGGGGCGGGGAACGGAACGGCGCAGCTCGTCGTCGTCGAGCGTGCGCCCTCTCAGGTCGATCGTGTGCACCCGGCAAGCCTACCGAGGGTCAGTTGACAGGCCTCGTTGTTATCGCTGAGGGCGCACGAAGCCGAGCTCGTAGGCCGCCACCACCAGTTGGGTGCGGTCACGGGCGCCGAGCTTCTGCTCGATGCGGGCGATGTGCGTCTTCACCGTCGTGTCCGCGATCACCAGGGCGTCTGCGATCTCCGAGTTGCTGCGCCCTCGTGCCAGCAGCCGCAGCACCTCGGCCTCGCGAGGCGACAGCCGGTCCAGGAGCGCGGAACGCTCCGCCTCCGGTGGCCTGGCCGTGTACTCCTCGATGAGCCGACGGGTCACAGAAGGGGCGAGGAGGCAGTCCCCGGCTGCGATGGCCCGCACGGCTCGCACGAAGTCGTCGGGAGGGGCGTCTTTGAGCAGGAATCCCGCCGCCCCGGCTCGAAGCGAGTCGTAGACGTACTCATCGAGGTCGAACGTGGTGAGCACGAGCACCCGCGACGACGTCTCCTCGACGATGCGGCGCGTCGCCTGGATGCCGTCCATGACGGGCATCCGAACATCCATCAGCACGACATCGGGATGGTGCGCGCGCACCTCCTCGATGGCCTCGTGCCCGTTCGCGGCCTCCCCGACGACCTCGAGATCGTCCTCGGCATCGATCATGATCGTCAGGCCTCCGCGCACGAGTGCCTGGTCATCCGCGACGACGACCCGGATGCGCTCATCCGTCTCGCTCATGATGCCGCCTCCATCGGCAGCGTCGCGCGCACCCTGAACCCGCCGTCGGGCCGCTTGCCGGCCTCGAGCGAGCCTCCGCAGCTCTCCGCGCGCTGGCGCATGCCTGCCACCCCGCTGCCCGTGCCATCGTGCAGGGGACCGAGCGCGATGCCGCTGCCGTCATCGTCGACGAGCAGCTCGAGCCGATCGTCGAGATAGGTCACGCACACATCGACTCGGCGCGCGTCGGCGTGCTTGACGACATTGGTGAGGGCCTCCTGGATGATGCGGAACGCGATCAGATCCACGCCCGGCGACAGTTCCCCTGCGACGCCGCGACGCTCGATCTCGACGTCGATCCCTGCCGCGCGGATGCCGTCCTCCAGCGTTCCGAGGGCGGCGAGGCCCGGCTGAGGGGCGAGCTCACCGTTCTCGTCCTCCTCGCGGAGCACCGTCAGCAGCCGGCGGAGCTCGGTCAGCGCCTGCCTTCCCGAATCGCCGATGGCGCGGAACGCTCGACGCTCGGCCCCGGTGTCGGTTCCGACGAGACGCTCCCCCGCGCCCGCCTGAACCACCATCACGCTCACCGAGTGAGCCACGACATCGTGCAGCTCTCTGGCGACCCGCGCACGCTCATCCGCCACCGCCGCCTTCGCCACCAAAGCCCGGCTGCGCTCCAGCTCGGCTGTCGTCGACTTCAGGCGCTCGATCAGAAGCCGCCGGTTGCGCAGCACGGCTCCGACCGCGAGGGGAACCCCCGTCACGAACGCCACCCAGGTGACCGAGAGCGCGATGGGCGGTGTCGTCACGGTGGCGATCAGGGTTGCGACGGAGACGACGAATGCGGCCACGACGTGGGGCCATGCCAGCCGGTTCGCCAACGTGAAGAGCGCCGTGAGCAGCGAAAGCACCGTCGAAGGGCTGTTGCTCTGCTCGACGCCGAGCGGCGCAGCGACGAGCACTCCGGCGAGGATCGGGATGACCGCCGCCCACGGCCACCTGCGCCTGACGTAGAGCGGCAAGGTCGTCACCGCGGCCCACGACAGGGTCGCCCAGAGCGGCCCCGTCACCAGTCCGACCGCCACCGACATCAGAGCCAGCACGAAAAGCAGCGCCGGATAGGCGGCGTTGGCCACGGACCATACCCGCAGCCACCCGGATCGCGCCGTCACGCCGCGATCCTATGCGCGTGATGACGTGCAAGGCGATAGTCGCAAGGACGAGGGATGTCGTCCACGAGACGACATCCGACGCGGAATCGAATCGTCCTCGCAGCCACCGGGTGCGTCGGCCAGCCGATATGCACGCGATCGGAGTGGCGGAACGCTGCTGTCGACGGCCGACGGACGGCCACGGAAGGGGAAGAGATAATGTCCACCATCGATCCTGCGGCGGCTCCCACCGACACCGCAGTACGCGTCACAGGAACCCGCGCGCTCGGCCTCCGGTACTGGACGGGATTCGTGTGCGTTCCACTCATGTTCGCGTCGATGCTCACGGCGACCCTGCTGGTCGGCTCCGACGGGGACGGCGCACCCGCCGACGAGCTCGCCGCGTTCGCGCACGGAGGAGCGGCCCAGCTGGTGCCGTTCCTGGAGCTGATCAACGCACTCGCCTTCATCGGGCTGGCGAGCTTCTTCGGGTCGTCCATCCGCACAGGCAGGGGAAGCTGGTTCGCGACGGTCGGCATGGGCGTGAGCATCCTGGGCGCCGTCGGGTCCGTGATGGTCTCGATGCGGCACTTCTACGACATCGCGCTCGCCGGGATCCAACAGGGCGAAGGGCTGAAGGTACTGAGCGCACTCGACTCCGCGACCGGGCCCTTGCCCCTCGTCGTGATCTCGCTGGCTCCGATCGTCGGCCTCCTGCTGCTCGCCATCGCGGCGTTCCTGGCCGGTCGGGCATCCGTCATCGCCCTCGCCCTGGCGGTCGCGTTCGCGGTGCTGGAGTACACCCCGCTTCCGGAGAGCATCGGGCTGGTGGTCGGCGGGGTCGCCTTCACCTGGATCGCGATTCGCCTAGTGCGGGCCCGAATCACGATGTGAGGCGGCTGCGTGGCAGGCCTCGGAGTGCTGCGGTCCCGCAAAGGTGTCTGGATCGTGTCACGCTCTTCGAGGCGGCGGCCTCGACGGCGCCGGACGCCGCTGTCTCAGGAAGTCGACCGCGGGGCGCCGGGCGGGGACCGGCGCCCAAGACTATACGAGGCAGGCCGGGCCGAGCAGGCCTTTGAGCTCGCCGTAGAGGTCGGCAGAGACGTTGACCCGGTACGGCAGCTCGAAGACCCGCGCGGTCGTGCCCTTGACAAGCCGAAGCCGCACCTCGCCGTCGCCTGCGTGGCGGATCAACATGTCGCCGAGGCTCTGCACGACGTCGGTGGTTGCTCGCTGGTCGGGCATCGTGATGGTCAGCGGTCCTGAGGGGCCGGATGCCGCCGACCCGAGATCGGGGCTGAAGAGGCTGTACGCGTGCAGGTTCATGCCGTCGTCGCGCATGCTCACCCTGCCGCGGACCACCACGATGGAGTCGCCAACGAGCGCGGGCCCGAACTCCTGGTAGGCCTTGCCCATGAACATCACGGTGATCTCGCCGCCGAAGTCCTCGACGGTGATCATGCCGTACTGGTTGCCCGACTGCTTCGCCACCCTGTGCTGCACGCCGGTGACCAGGCCGGCGATCGTCACCGTGTCGCCGTCCTGCGTCGACTCCGACCCGGTCAAGTCGGCGATGGACGTGCTGGCCTGCTTCGCCAGCTCCAGCTCCAGGCCCGCCAGCGGGTGGTCGGAGACGTACAGCCCGAGCATCTCGCGCTCGAACGCGAGCTTCTCGCGCTTCTCCCACTCGGGCCGGGGCGGAACGTGCGAGACGGGCGCGGCATCGGGGGCCTCGGCCAGGAGCAGGTCGAAGTCGAATCCGGCCTGACCGGTGGCCTCGACCCGCTTCTCATTGACGACGGACTCCACGGCGCCCTCGTGCACCTCCAGCAGCGCCCTGCGGGAGTTGCCGAAGGAGTCGAACGCGCCGGCCTTGATCAGGGACTCGATCGTGCGCTTGTTCGCGACGTGCAGCGGAACCTTCTTCAGGAAGTCGTGGAACGACTCGAAGCGGCCCTTCTGGTCGCGCGCCTCCCTGATGCCGTCCACCACGTTCGAGCCGACGTTCCGCACCGCGCCGAGGCCGAACCGGACATCCTCGCCGACTGCGGCGAAGAACCCGATCGACTCGTTCACGTCAGGCGGGAGCACCTTGATGCCCATGCGACGGCACTCGTTCAGGTAGACCGCCATCTTGTCCTTGGAGTCGCCGACGCTGGTCAGCAGGGCAGCCATGTACTCGGCCGGGTAGTGCGCCTTCAGGTACGCGGTCCAGTAGGAGACCACTCCATATGCGGCGGAGTGCGCCTTGTTGAACGCGTAGTCGGAGAACGGAAGCAGGATCTCCCAGAGCTTGTCGATCGCGGCCTGCGAGTATCCGCGCTCCTGCATGCCGCTGAAGAAGCCGGCCTGCTGCTTGTCGAGCTCCGACTTCTTCTTCTTGCCCATCGCACGGCGCAGAATGTCTGCTTGTCCGAGGGAGAAGCCGGCCACCTTCTGGGCGATCGCCATGACCTGCTCTTGATAGATGATCAGGCCGTAGCTGGTGTCGAGGATGTCGTGCAGGGGCTCGGCAAGCTCGGGGTGGATCGGCGTGATCGGCTGCAGGCCGTTCTTGCGCAGCGCGTAGTTGATGTGCGAGTTCGCGCCCATCGGGCCCGGCCGGTACAGGGCGATCAGGGCGGAGATGTCCTCGAAGTTGTCCGGCTTCATCTGGCGGAGCAGGGCGCGCATCGGTCCGCCGTCGAGCTGGAACACCCCGAGCGTGTCGCCCCTGGTCAGCAGGTCGTACGCGTCGCGGTCATCCAGCGGCAAAGCCTCGAGGTCGAGGTCGAAATCCCGGTTCGCCTTGATGTTGTCGAGCGCGTCGCTGATGATCGTCAGGTTGCGAAGGCCGAGGAAGTCCATCTTGATCAGGCCGAGCGACTCTGCGGCCGGATAGTCGAACTGGGTGACGATCTGGCCGTCCTGCTCCCGCTTCATGATCGGGATGACGTCGATGATCGGATCGGACGACATGATCACGCCGGCAGCGTGAACGCCCCACTGTCGCTTCAACCCCTCGAGCCCGAGCGCGGTGTCGAACACCGTCTTCGCCTCCGGGTCGCTGTCGACGACGGCGCGCAGCTCGACCGCTTCTTTGTACCGAGGGCTGTCCTTGTCGAAGACCTGGTACAGCGGGATGTCCTTGCCCATCACCGCAGGCGGCATCGCCTTGGTGAGCTTCTCCCCCATCGAGAACGGGAAGCCGAGAACACGTCCGGCATCCTTCAGCGCCTGCTTCGCTTTGATCGTGCCGTAGGTCACGATCTGCGAGACTCGCTCAGCGCCGTACTTCTCGGTGACGTACTTCACCGCCTCCAGCCGCCGACGGTCGTCGAAGTCGACGTCGAAGTCGGGCATGGAGACGCGGTCGGGATTGAGGAAGCGCTCGAAGATGAGCCCGTGCTCCAACGGGTCGAGATCGGTGATGCGCATCGCGTACGCGGCCATCGATCCTGCTCCCGAGCCACGGCCGGGACCGACCCGGATGCCGTTGTTCTTCGACCAGTTGATGAAGTCGGCGACGACGAGGAAGTAGCCGGGGAACCCCATCTGCAGGATGATGCCGATCTCGTAGTCGGCCTGCGCCTGCACCCTCTCGGGAATGCCGTCCGGATACCGCTGCTCGAGGCCGGTGTTGACCTCTTTGACGAACCAGCTCTCCTCGGTCTCGCCTTCCGGCACCGGGAACTTCGGCATGTACTTGCCGGTCGAGAGCTCGAAGTCGATCTCGCAGCGCTCCGCGATCTCGAGTGTGTTGTCGCATGCCTCCGGCAGCTCGCGGAACATGTCGCGCATCTGCTGCGGCGACTTGAGGTAGTACTCGCCCTCCGGCTCCAGCTGGAAACGCTTCGGGTCGTTCAGCGTTGAGCCCGACTGCACGCAGAGCAGGGCGGCGTGCGATTTCGCGTCTTCGGCGTGCGTGTAGTGGAGGTCGTTGGTCGCGACGAGGCGCAGGTCGAGGTCCTTGGCCAGCCTGAGCAGGTCCTGCCGTACGCGCTTCTCGAGCCCGAGGCCGTGCTCCATCAGCTCGACGAAGAAGTTGTCCTTGCCGAAGATGTCGCGGGACTCGGCCGCCGCCTTCACCGCCTCGTCGTACTGCCCGAGGCGCAACCTGGTCTGCACCTCACCGCTCGGGCATCCCGTGGTGGCGATGATGCCCTTCGAGTATTTCTCCAGCAGCTCGCGATCCATGCGCGGCTTGAAGTAGTAGCCCTCGATCGACGCGAGGGACGACATGCGGAACAGGTTGTGCATGCCCTCTGTCGTCTCGGCGAGCATGGTCATGTGCGTGTACGCGCCGCTGCCCGACACGTCGTCCTCGCCGCCGTTGCCCCACCGCACCCTCGTACGGTCGCTGCGGTGCGTCCCCGGCGTGAGGTAGGCCTCCGTGCCGATGATCGGCTTGATGCCAGCGGCGGTCGCGGCCTTCCAGAACGCGAACGCCGCGAACATGTTGCCGTGGTCGGTGACGGCGATCGCGGGCATCCCGTAGCCGACAGCGGCATCCATCAGAGGACCGATCTTGGCGGCCCCGTCGAGCATGGAGTACTCGCTGTGAACGTGCAGATGTACGAAGCTGTCGGATGCCACGGATCGAGTCTACGGACCCTACCGCGGGTCTCCTCGGAACACGATCGAGCGTCGTGGAAGCGTCGCGATGGATGCCGGCAGACGACTCACTCCCCGTCGCGGAGGACCTCCAGAGCGTCCGCGAGATCGCTCGGATAGGGCGACTCGAACGTCACCCACTCCCCCGTCGCCGGGTGCTCGAAGGCGAGCCGGTGGGCGTGCAGCCACTGCCGTGTGAGCCCCAGTCGTGCCGACAGCGTCGGATCGGCGCCGTACATCGTGTCGCCGACGCACGGATGACGCTGCGCGGCCATGTGCACGCGGATCTGATGCGTGCGCCCGGTCTCGAGGTGGATTTCGAGCAGGCTCGCCGCTCGGAACGCCTCGACGGTCTCGTAGTGCGTGACAGACGGCTTGCCCGCCGCCGTGACCGCGAACTTCCAGTCGGCCTTCGGATGGCGCCCGATCGGCGCGTCGATGGTGCCGGCAAGAGGATCCGGATGTCCCTGCACGACGGCGTGGTAGATCTTCTCCACCTCGCGATCGTGGAACGCACGCTTGAGAGCCGTGTAGGCGCGCTCGCTCTTGGCAACGACCATCAGTCCGCTCGTGCCCGCGTCGAGACGGTGCACGATGCCCGCGCGCTCGGCGGCTCCCGACGTGGAGATGCGATAGCCGGCGCCGGCAAGTGCTCCGAGCACGGTGGGGCCCTCCCACCCGATGGAGGGATGCGCCGCGACTCCGGCCGGCTTGTCGACGACCACGATGTCATCGTCGTCGTAGACGACACCGAGCTCGGGAACCGCAACAGGCACGATCTCCACGGCCGCCTTCGGCGTCCAGCTGACCTCGAGCCACCCGCCGGCCACCAGCCGGTCGGACTTGCCGAGTGGTGAGCCGTCGAGCGTCACCCCGCCCGACTCGGCGATCTCCGCAGCGAAGCTGCGCGAGAACCCGAGCATCTTCGCCATGCCGGCGTCGACGCGCGAGCCTTCGAGGCCTTCGGGGACCGGCAGAGCGCGGTGCTCCACCTCAGCGGCCTCCGTCGACGGGATGCCCCGAGTCGTCCGTGTTCTTCGCGGGCTCCGGCTGCGCGGCTCCGGAATCCTCCTGCGGCTCGCCGGAAGGCGCCGGCCGGCCTTGGGCGGATGCGACCGACTCGTCGCCGGCCGGCTCCTGCTCCTGGACGGCCCGCTTCGAGCTCGCCCGCTTGCCGTCGAGGCCGACTCCCATCGCGGTCAGCACCAGGAACAGGATCATGGCCGCGACGATGGCGCTGTCCGCGAGGTTGAAGATCGCGGGCAGAAGCGGGATGCGAATGAAGTCGACGACCTCGCCGACGCCGAATCCCGGAGCGCGGAACAGCCGGTCGGACAGATTGCCGAGAAGGCCGCCGAGCAGCAGCCCGAACACGATCGCCCACGCGACCGACCTGATGCGCCTTGCGTACCAGACGATGAACACGAGCACGGCCACGGCGATGATCGAGAAGATCCAGGTGGACCCTGTGCCGATGGAGAAGGCTGCGCCGGAGTTGCGGTGCAGCTGGAAGATCAGCAGGTCGCCGATCACGTGCACGGGCACGTCGACCTGAAGGTTCTTGACGACCTGCCACTTCGCGAGCTGGTCGAGAGTCAGGACTATGAGTGCGACGACGGCAAGAAGGACGATCGCACCGACGCTGACCTTCTTGGTGGCCTTAGCCTCCAAAGCTCTGGAACGTCGGAGGCGCCTGCCTGTCGCCCTCACCCGCCGAGACGGCGGCGAACTGACCGCTCACGGCCGGCGAGCCCGGCTGCTTGATGCCGTTCGTACCGACTCCCGCGCTGTCGAGATCGCGCAGCTGACCCTCGATGTAGCTCTTGAGCTTGGCGCGGTAGTCGCGCTCGAAGCTGCGGAGCTCCTCGATCTGGCGCTCGATGGTGCTGCGTTCGCTCTCCAGAGCGGTGATCTGCGTACGCTGCTTGGCCTCGGCCTCTGCAACGACGCGCGCAGCGGTGGCGTGACCTTCGGCGATGAGCGCGTCGCGCTTCTCGACGCCTTCGCGCACGTGCTCCTCGTGGAGGCGGCGGGCGAGCTGGAGCTGGTTGTTGGTGCTCTCCGTCTCGTCCGCGACCGGGGCGGCGGGCTGGGGAGCAACGGGGGCAACGACGACCGGTGCGGGGGCAGGAGTTGCGATGGCCTGCG
>JBQCJQ010000158.1:0-3916 GCA_051952615.1 Humibacter sp. | reverse complement strand
TTCCACAACGCGGACACCAAGGTCTCTGCGGGAGGTGAAGGATGACCGACGTGCTGGTCGGCATCGACGCGGGCGGAACGAAGTGCGCCGTGCGCGTCGAGACCCTCGACGGCGTGCGCATCGCCGGCGTCGTGTTCGACGCAGACGACTGGGCGGCCGAACCGCCATCGGTCGCCGCACGATGGCTGCGCGAACGAGCCGACCGAGCCGCGGCCGACCATCACATCGTCGGGATCGGCGTCGGGGCCCAGGGCTGCGACAGCGCCGAGCTCGCTGCGGAGCTCAGCCGTGAGCTCAGCGCGCTCGGCTCACCGGCCGTCGTCGTCAACGACGCGGCCCTTCTGGTTCCTGCGGCGGGTCTGGATGACGGCATCGGGGTCATCGCGGGCACGGGCTCGATCGCGGTCGGCACGACCTCAGACGGCGAACCCGTCGCAGCCGGTGGCTGGGGCTGGGTGATCGGCGACGAAGGCGGCGGAGCCGCACTGGTGCGCGAGGCGACGAAGGCGGCGCTGTCGGAGCACGACGCCGGCGAACCGGACGACGGTTTGCTCGACGCACTGCTCAAGGCTTTCGAGGTCGCGGATGCCGAACGTCTGGCGCGCGCGGTGAACGACGACCCCAGCATCCCGAACTGGGCGCCCAAGGCCCCGGCCGTCTTCCACGCCGCAGACGGCGGATCGGCGCTCGCCGCCTCCGTGATCGACGACGCGGCGGCGTCCCTCGCCCTCCTCGTCGACCGGGTCGTGGCGCGCGGCGCCGTCGGCAGCACGGTCGTTGCTGCCGGCAGCGTTGTCGTCTCGCAGCCCCGGTTGTACGACGGGCTGCGCGCGCGGGTGCTGAACGGGCATCCGGGCTACGAGACGGTGCTGCTCGACGACGACCCGGTCGCGGGCGGCATCACGCTCGCCAGGCGCATCGCGGGCTGAGCCGCGCGCAACGGCCCGGCCCTGCGGGGCATCCGACGACTCGACATCGACAGCACAGCGACAACGACGGCACAGCACATCGACAGCACAAAGAAGGAGAAACCAATGACGGACACACTCTCCGCCGCGCCCGCAACGGGCCACCTGGCACCGTCGGCGATCTACGTGGACGGCGCGTTCACGACGGCCGGCGAATCGCTCACGGTCCTCGAGAAGGCGACGGGCAAGCCGCTCGGCGAGGCGGGCCTCGGCTCGAAGGCCGACCTCGACCGCGCCGCCGCTGCAGCACGACGCGCGCAGGCCGACTGGGCCGCCCAGCCGTACAACGTGCGCGCCGACCTGCTGCGCAGGGTGGCCGAGCGGCTCACGGCACGCGCCGACGAGTTCACCGACCTCATCGTGCGCGAGACCGGTTCTATCGCAGGCAAGGCGGCGTACGAGGTCGGCGGAGCGGTGGACGAGCTGCTCACGGCGGCGGGTCTCGCTGCGCGGCCTCGCGGTGAGGTGATCGTCTCGCACGATCCCGGCCGCACCGGCATCGTCGAGCGCATCCCGGTCGGCGTGGTCGCGGTGATCACGCCGTGGAACTTCCCGCTCATCCTCGCCATGCGCGTCATCGCTCCCGCCATCGCGCTGGGCAACGCGGTCATCCTGAAGGCCTCTCCCGAGACCCCGATCTCCGGAGGACTGGCCATCGCATCGCTGTTCGACGAGGCGGGCGCACCCGCAGGCCTGTTCCAGGCGGTGTGCGGCGACCTCGAGTTCAGCGAGGCGCTCACGACGCACCCCGCCGTCGACATGGTGCACTTCACCGGCTCGACCGCGGTGGGTTCGACGATCGCGGGCGCCGCCGGCCGGCTGCTCAAGAAGGTCTCCCTCGAGCTCGGCGGCAACAACGCTCTCGTCGTGCTGGATGACGCGGATGTCGAGCGCGCAGCCATGCTCGGCGCATGGTCGTCGTTCCACTACCAGGGCCAGACCTGCATCTCGGCCGGACGTCACATCGTGCACGAGAGCCTGGTCGACGCCTACGTCGAGAACCTCGCCGCCAGGGCACGTCGCATCACGGTCGGCGATCCGACGGATCCGTCGATCGGCATCGGCCCGATGATCAACGAGCGCCAGGCACGACGCGGCGAGCTCCTGCTGCGCGACGCCGTCGAGCGAGGCGCGACGGTCGTGGAGGGCGGCACCGTCGACGGGCTGTTCTTCCGTCCGACGGTCGTCACCGGCCTCACGCGCGACATGCCGCTGTGGACCGACGAGGTGTTCGCACCGATCATCCCCGTGATGTCGTTCTCCACCGACGACGAGGCGCTCGAGCTCGTCAACGACACCCCGTACGGGCTGGTCAACGCCGTGGTCACCGGCGACGAGGCACGTGGCGAACGCTTCGCTCAGGGAGTGCGCAGCGGTATGGTGCACGTGAACGACGCCACCCCGACCGACGAGGCGTCCGCGCCCTTCGGCGGACTCGGAGCATCCGGTCTCGGTGGACGCGCCGGCGGCGAGGCCAACCTCGAGGAGTTCACGGAGCGCAAGTGGATCAGCACGCAGCACGGAACACCGCAGTATCCGTACTAGATCGCACCGCGATCCGGCCGCTCGGCCGGCGTCCGCCGGGGGTCGCAACGGCCCGATTCCCGGTTGCCAGGGGGGATCAGTCCGGTCGGGCGGGTCGTCGGCGTGAGCTGACGGCCCACCTGGCCGACGGATGCCTGCACGCCTCGATGCTCGCGGCACTGGTTCCGATGGTGGCGGGCCAGACCTCGGCGGCGGTCGCGTCTGGCCTGCTGCTCGTCGCGCTGGCGATGATCCTCGCTCCTTTCTGCCGCAGCTCGAGTCGTGTGCGCACCCATGTCGTCGATCTGCTTGCGATGGGCGTCGTCACCGTTGCCGCGTTCGTCGCTCCGGTCCAGGGCCACACCGGAATGGCCATGCCGATGAGCGGCGTCGGAGGTCTGCAGCTCGCCTGGCTGATCGCGGTCGCGTGGGCCGCCGCACGAGTCGTGCTCACGATCCGCGAGAGCGGACACCGCCGCTGGTCGGCCGCCACCGGCGTGCTCACCGCCGCCTGCCTCGCGGCGATGCTGTTGCTCTGACCGGCGCGCTGGTCGGGTAACGCTACGACCAGCGCAGGTGCGGCACCTCCAGCAGCCCCGACCTCAGACCGACGGTCGCCGTCTCGAGGTCTTGCATCGCGAATCTCCGGCCGTAGTGCGTGCGCGAGGTGCGCACCAGCTCGTCGACGGCCGAACGAACCGCCGCATCTCCGAACGCGGATGCCGTGCTGTTCGCCACGACGAGCCGCAGGGTGTTCGTGCCGGTCACGAGCGCCGAGGTGAGCTCGACCCGGTATGGCGGAGCGAACAGCACCCCGAGGCCGTCGCCGTTCACCTCCACCTCGACGATCTCGGCAACCGGCGGGCGCAGCACCGCACGATACGACGAGCCGCGGATGCCCTGCTCGCCGGCATCGCCGCCGTGCTCGGGCTCACCCGCGCCGAAGTCCAGCACGACGCGCTCGGGGATGCCCGACGGCCACAGCTCCTCCGTGTCGAGCTCGACCGTGTACTCCACCCGACCGGCGTAGCCGGTGCGTTCGTTCTCCCAGACGTGCGGAAGCTCGACGGATCGGGATGCGCGGTCAGCCTCTCCGCCGTCGAGGAAACGGGCTGTCCAGCCCGAGGCGATCGCCACGTTGCCGAGGAGATCGTCGCGCTCGATGCTGTTCGCTCGATCGGTCTCCGGCGTGGTCTCTGTACCGGCCGAGGCCGAGGTCGAAGCCGCGAACGCCTTCCCGGTCACGAGCACCACCGCCTGGTACGGGGCGAGGGTCACGTCGATGCGAACAGACGCATCGCCCGCTCCGACGACGCGCGCGTCATCCGGGTTCCACAGCTGCCAGTCGGCGCCGAGGCTTCTCGGCCGTGCGACGAAGGACTCCGTCGTGGGGCCGGTGTTCACGATGAGGTAGGCATCGCCCT
>JBQCJQ010000157.1:0-9351 GCA_051952615.1 Humibacter sp. | reverse complement strand
ATCGCTGAGTCTGTCGTAGCCAGCATCCTGATATTCCTCGGCGAGCAGCAGGTTGTAGAGCAGCTGCGCGCCGTGCATCAGGGCCGAGAATGCACGCGCATCGGCGAGCACCTCGTGGGCCTCGCCGCCGACGGAGATGGCGGCGGCGTCAGCCCAGGGCGCCGAGCTCTCGGCTGTGGGTCGTTCCACGGCGAGGTGAGCGAATAGCGATCCGGCTGCCTCGTCAAGGATGCGGTCACGCAGCCATGCGGCTTCGTTCGGCTGCAGCGAGAACCCGTCGGGGATCGACTTCGGAAAGCCCTCGGGAGCCGAAGGAAGCGTCGTCGACCAGGCGTGAAACCGAGTGCCGGATGTGTCGCCAAAATCGTCGCCGGAGGTACTTATGCCGTCGAGTCGGAGGGCATCGTCGCGCGACAGGGAGGCGTCGGCGAGGATGCCGTAGTGGCGCAGCATCGTCCAGTAGATCGCTGAGGGGAGGTTCTTCAACGCCTCGCCGGCCTGCATCCCGAGCAGTCCTGCGTAGTCGCCCGAGTCCTTCACGGCGTGGATGATGTCGCGTTCATACCGGTCGGCGTCTGCCGCGGGATTCGGGCGCCGGGAGGCCTTCTGGTACGCCCACGGCACGAACAGCAGATACCGCGCGCGGGTGAGCAGCGTCGACGTGCCAGGGAAGAGCGAGTCCGCGATCGCGTCTCGGATCTGTCCGAGGCCGAGCTCGTCGCGGCTCTCGCGTTCGGCGAACAGGCGGATGATGTCGCGCATGCGGCGCTGTTCTTCGCTCGACGCATCGAGCCACGCGATGAGGGAGGGCACGGGCTACTCCGACCGGTCCGGCTGGAGCATCACGCAGCGGTACTTCGCGCGCGTGAGTGCGACGTAGAGCAGGTCGTTCCACTCAAGACCCTGTGACGCGACGAACTCGGTCGCGTCGGCTCCGAGGTCGGTGAGCACGACGGCATCGGCATCCAGTCCCTTGAACTTGAACACCGAACGCCACCGGATCTTGCCCGGCATCCCTTCGCCCTGCAGCTGCTTGCGCAGCCAACGTTCGTCCTGGGTCTTCTCTGGGCGCGCCAGCAGCCGACCCGCGAGCGACCGCTTCTCGGCGAACGGGCTCAGCACGACGATGTCTTCGGGCGCGTGATGCTGAAGCAGTTCGCGCAGGGCCGATGCGAGCGCACCGGTCTCGTTGCCGTCGACGATGTCGATGGTGCTCAGCCCGCCCGGGACGCTCTTGGCGACGCGGTGGCGGGTGTAGCCCAGCTGCTGCCTGAGGGTCGACTCGACGGCCGAGGTCAGCCCGGGCACCGACCGGCAGTTACGCCGCACGCGCACATGCACGAGGTCGGGGATCAGGCTCTTCGCAATCGCGAAGGGATTCACCTGCTCGTCGACCCGGCGCATGATCTGCTGGCGTGAGTCGCCGGCGAAGACGAGCTTCGTACCGGCCGGACGGCCCGTGCCCGCGAGGGCGAAGATGAGTTCGAGCACCAGGAGATTGCCGGCGACGTCTTGGAACTCGTCGATGCAGATGGCCTCGTACCCGCCGAGGTGCGGCTTCTCTCGAAGCACCGCGAGTGCTCGCTCGGGCAGCTCGCGGGTGTACCACTCATGCGGCGCATCCGGAGGATTCGCCGGCAGCCCGACCAGCCGCAGCTTCAGCGAATTCAGATCCGTGACATGGACGTGCGGCAGACCACCGACGAACCGCTGCAGCTCGTCGGCCATCAGCACGTTCCAGCACGCGACGAGCGTCTTGCGCCCCTCGCGGTTGAGACGGCGCGCCGACTGGGTGATCAGGTACGACTTGCCGGTCCCGGCCGGTCCCTCGAAGTAGACGTGGTCGTTGGTGTCGATCAGCTCGAGCACGACCTCTTGCGATCCGAGCAGCTTCATCTCGGTCACCCGGCGTTCGTGTGCGCGCTCTTCGGGTGTCTGCTTCGCGACGAAGTCCGAGACGAGGGCATCGGCGATCAGGTCGACGCGTTCGGCGGTCAGCGCGGCCGGATCGTTCGCGACCTCGTCGACACTCGAGTACCAGTGGTTGTACTCAGCGAGCGTCTTCTCGACGATCCGGGCGGGTTTGGTGAGGTCGTCGCTCCACCCCAGCTCCCACTCGAAGAACTGCAAGTCGCCCGGTGTCTTGTTCTCGAACTGGTGGCGTCCGATCGACGTGAACCAGACGAGGCGGGCGATCGGCTCGCTCCCGGTGAGCAGGTCGCGTTCGCGAAGATGATGACGGATGCTACGCCGGGCGCCGTCGAGCTGCTTGAGCGGATCCTTGTGCGGCGAGGGCACGCGGTCGAGGTACCAGTCACCGCCCTTGTACTCGACAAACGCGGGTGACTTGACCTCGATGACCAGGATGCCCAGGCCGGGCGCGAGCACGATGAAGTCCGCTTCGCCCTGGAACGCCGACGCGTGTCGGCCGATACCGAGCGAGTGGATCGCCACCCAGTCGTCATGCCCCTGGATGCCCTCGAGCGCGGTGAACACCTTGCGCTCGGATGCGTTGGCCCCCTCACGCGGGTAGGCCGGGATCATGCGGACCATGGTGCCGCCGTTTCACTCGGGGCGGTGGTGTTCATGAGCTGCCCGCTCGACGGTCGTCCGCGTAGCGCGGAGCCATCGACTCCATCTGGTCCATCACGAGCTTGATCGCCTCGGGCTGCTTGTCGGGCGGGTACTTGTACTTCACCAGCAGCCGCTTGATCGACGAACGCAGCTTGGCGCGCACGTCGTCGCGCACGGTCCAGTCGGTGCGCACGTCGCGCCGCATCACGGCGACCAGTTCGCGCGCGATCTGCGCGAGCACATCCTCGCCCTGCACGTCCACCGCTGACTCGTTCGAGGCGACGGCGTCATAGAACGCGAGTTCGTCGCTCGACAGCGGGGGCGAGAAATGCGATCCACGGGATGCCTCGGCCGCGACTTCCTTCGCCAGCTCCACCAGCTCCGCAATGACTTCAGCCGAGGTGAGCTGCTGATTCGTGTAGCGGTTCATGATCTCGGCGATCCGCTCCGAGAATGCCCGCTGCCGCACGAGGTTGCCTCGAGTCGCCGAGGAGCCAGCATCCGTCAGCGACTTGCGCAGCGCCTCGATCGCGAGGTGCGCGTTCGGCGAGGCCTGCGCCTTCGCCAGAAACTCGGGTCCGAGGTCATCGAGCGCGAGGCGGGGCAGGCCCGCCGCTTCGTAGATGTCGAGCACGTCTCCGGGGGCGATCGAGTCCGCGACCAGAGTGCCGAGCAGACGAGAGATCTCTTCGGGGATGGGCTCATCGCGCGCCTGCCGTTCAGTGGCGTCGAACTTCGCCATCCACACGCGGACTTCTTCATAGAACGCGATCTCATCGTGCAGCTCGGCAAGGCCGGCACGACCCGATGCGAGTGCCCAGGCCCGCGAGAGCCGCCCGGTCGCGGTCCGGAAGCGAGATGCGAGCCGGTCCGGCCCCAGCTCCGGGGCGTTGAGGGGGTTCGTGGCGTCGCGCAGGTAGTTCGTCGCCGTCGTCGCTGCAGTGCGCCACGCTCGCGACCCGCCTTGCGCGGCAATCGCACGCCAGTCGCACTCCGCGAGCATCTCGCGGATCTGCGCCACCAGTTCGGTCGCGATCCCGACCGCTTCGTCGACGTCGCGACCGATCGGCTTGTTCTCCTGGTCCGAGACGGTGTACTCCGACAGCGCCTTGGCGAGGTTGTCGGCCAACGGCGCATACGCGACGAGCAGTCCGTCCTGCTTGCCCTTGAACGTCCGGTTCACACGCGCGAGCGTCTGCATCAGCAGCGCGCCCTTCAGGGGACGGTCGAGATAGAGGGTGTGCAGCGGCGGGGCGTCGAACCCGGTCAGCATCATGTCTTTGACGATCACCAGCTCCAGCTCGTCGTCGGCGTTCTTCAGCCGCGCCTTGATCGCCTTGTTCTCGGAGTCCCGTCGCACGTGGTCGCTCACCGGTGGCAGGTCGGACGC
Organism: Humibacter sp.; assembly: GCA_051952615.1. GTDB lineage: Bacteria > Actinomycetota > Actinomycetes > Actinomycetales > Microbacteriaceae > Humibacter. The sequence continues at coordinate 5,387 of JBQCJQ010000157.1, read as the reverse complement.
CGAGCCCGAGTAGACGACCTTGATGCGGCCCGAGTCCAGCGCGTCAGAGTGCCAGTCCGGCCGCAGCGCGATGATCGCCGAATAGAGCCTCGCGCAGATCTCGCGCGTTCCGCCCACGATGAGCGCTTTGCCCGGCGATTCGAGGAACGGCTTCATGCGCTCGCGCCGCTCCTCCCAGTGCGCGACGAGGTCGGCGGCCAGAGTCTCGATGCGCTCAGGCGCTCCGTACACGGCGTTGACGACGGCGACGGATGCTTCCAGCCGAGCCCGTTCGGTGTCGTCGAGGCCGAGCGTGTATTCGTCGGCGGCGCGGTCGATGTCTTCTTCGGTCGCGCCGTCGGCGAACGCGACCTTGATGAGGCGCGGCTCGAAGTACACCGGGACGGTCGCACCGTCATCGACCGCCCGCGTGAGGTCGTAGATGTCAATGTAGTCGCCGAACACCGCACGGGTGTCGCGCTCGGCGAACGAGATCGGTGTGCCGGTGAAGGCGATGAGTGTGGAGTTCGGCAGCGCGTCGCGCAGGTGACGCGCGTACCCGTCGAGGTCGTCGTAGTGGCTGCGGTGTGCTTCATCGACGACGACGATCACGTTGCGTCGGTCGGTGAGGAGTGGATGCTGCGTGCCCGACAGTTTCTCGGCCTCGGTCAGGCCGAACTTCTGCAGCGTCGTGAAGTAGATCCCACCGGTGACGCGGTTGCTCAGCTCGCTGCGCAGTTGAGCCCGCTCGCGCACCTGCACCGGCTTCTCGGCCAGCAGCAGGCTCTGGTCGAATGTCTGGAAGAGCTGGCCGTCGAGTTCGGTGCGGTCGGTCACGACGATCACGGTGGGATTCTTGAGCTTCGGATGCCGCGACACGAGGTTCGCGTACAACTCCATCTCCATCGACTTGCCCGAGCCCTGCGTGTGCCACACGACGCCGGCCTTGCCGTTGGTCTCGACGGCCTGCACGGTCGAGCCCACGGCCTTGGTCACCGCGAAGTACTGGTGCGGTTTGGCGATGCGCTTGGTGAGTCCGTCGGCGTTCTCGTCGAATGCGGTGAAGCTGCGCACGAGCTGCAGAAAGCGCTCTTGGTTGAAGAGTCCGCTGAGCGCGTCGTCGATGGGTTCGACCGACGAGCCATTCTCGATCCGCGGCTGCGCGAGCGGCGCACCGTCGTCATCGACGTTCCAGGGGGCGAAGTGATTCAGCGGCGTGAACGGCGTGCCGTACTTGGCCTCAATTCCGTCGCTGGCGAGGGTGAGCACGCAGAACCGAAACGCCATCGGGAACTCACGCAGGTACGTCTGCAGCTGCGCGTGCGCCGGAGCGACGCCGGTGGATGCTGACCCTGCACGCTTCAACTCGACGATGCTCAGCGGCATCCCGTTGACGAACAGCACGATGTCGAACCGACGATGCAGGTCACCCTGTCGCAGCGTGACCTGGTTGACGGCGAGCCAGTCGTTCTCGGACGGGTCGGAGCCGAGTAGCCGCAACCGCGGGTTCTGCTCGACGCCGTCAGAGTCGATGTAGCTCAGCGGGTATCCACCGACGAGGTACTGATGAATGCGGTGGTTCTCAGTGATCGCATCCTGCGACTTCGGCGAAGCGACCTCGGCGACCGCCTGCTGCAGGTACTCGGCCGCCACACCCGGGTTGAGCCGCCGCAGCGCGTCGAGCAGACGCGAACGGATCAGCAGATCGTCCCACGTGTCGCGCTCGCCGCTACCCGGGGCGATCTCTTCGCCCTTCGCCGGCCGCCATCCGAGCGGCTCGGCGAGTGTTTCGAGAGCGTCCTGCTCCCACGCAGATTCAGGTAGCGCGGTCATCGCTCATCACCTTTCAAGCAGCTTCGTGAGTCCGTCTTCGCTGACGACGGGGATGCCGTAGTCCCGCGCCTTCTTGGCCTTGCCCGAGAGCGAGTCAGGATCGGCGGCGACGACGAGCTTGACCTTCTTGGTCACGGTCGGATGCGGCAGGTAGCCCCGGCCGCGCAGTTCCGCCTCCCAGGCCTCGCGTGCACGCACCATGTCACCGGTGAGCACGATCAGATCTCCCGTCACGAGCGCGAACGCTTCGGAAGCAGGGGCGTCCACCTCGGGGCGGACATCATCGACGGCCGCGGCGATGTCGTCGTCATCGAGCTGGAGCAGAGCGCCCACGGCGCGGAGGTCAGCCTTCTCGTCCGCCGTCAGCACTCCGTCTGACCACGCGCGTCGCTCAAGTTCGACGAAGTAGTCGCGGTGGATGCGATGAGCTGCGGTTCGCGTCAGACCGAGCTCCGTGGCGACGGCGCCGAGCTGCGCACCTTCGCTCATCGAGATGATCCCGTCGAGCAGGCAGCGATCGAGAAGCGCGGTGTACTGGGCCGCTGCTCCATCCACCGCGTCCCGCACAGACTCGGTCGAAATCCGCTCGAGAAAGGTCACAGGTGCGACGGACGCCGCAGACCGAGGCCTGGCAGTTGCGCTGGTCCGCCGGCCCATGGGATATTCGTGCGCCCGTCCGGTCTCTGCGGTGCGCTGCCAGTACTCTGCCCATCCGGGCCACGTCGAGCTCGTCCGCTGGTAGTGCGAGAGCAGCTGTGCGGTCGCGTACGAATCGGAGCCGGCGCTGTGCGAGAGGCCGGGTTCGATGGAACACGTAACGCACGCATGCGCCAAGGAACAGGAAGAACCGAGGCCGAAGCTCGATCCCAGCGCCATCGTGCAGACGCTCGGCGTATCGGCATGCAGCCAGTACCCGGCCCGTTCGAATTCCGCGTGCAAGAACCGCAGATCGAACGTCGCGTTGTGCGCAGCGAACACTCGTCCTCGCAGCAGATCGGCGAACTCCGCCGCGATGTCAGCGAACACGGGCGCATCCAGGATGTCGGCAGCGCGGATGCCATGGATGCTCTGCGGCCCGAGGTCGCGCTCAGGGTTGACCAGCGTCTCCCAGCGAGCGGTGATCGTGCCGTCATCCTCGACGTGCGTGACACCGATCTCTACGACGCGGTGGTGGTACGACGGCAAAATGCCGGTGGTCTCGAAATCTACGACCGCCAAGCTCATGACTGTTCCTCTTCGAGGTGGCTTCGGGTGTCCGCTGACGAAGAATCACCGGTGCGCTGCAGACGGTTCGCGAGTCTCTCGGCCAGCCGACCTGTCGACTGACGGGCGTTCTCGAGTGTCTCGGTGCTGAAACGGCCCGCGGCCTGGAGCCCGTCCTTGCTGGCACCGACCATGTCATCGCGCACATCGGCGGCCGCAGCGGACCAGCGGCGGGCCTCGACGAAGTCGCGCTCGTCAGCGAGCCCGAGCGTCAGGTGAAGGTCTCGGACACCGGACGCGACCTCGTTGCTCGCCTTCACGACGACTTTCGTCGAAACCGGGTTCAGCAGCACCTTGGCGTTCGCGCGAGTGGCTGCCGCGTCCATCCTCGAAACGAGCTGCGACGTGGCCTTCGAGATAGCATCCTGTCGCCGCTGACGCGCCGTGTGCAACGCAAGCCGGTGGCTATCGATTTCGTCGGGTGAACTGTCGAGCACCCGATCGATCTCGAGCACCGCCATTGCGTCCTGCAGCTGGAAGCAGCGCGCAAGGACTGCAAGCCACTCGACGACCGTGTCCTGCGCCTTCTTCGACAGCTCGGCGAGGTCGCCCATCTTTGTCTCTTTCTCGAGCTTCTCGGCGAGACCGTCGAGCTGGCGCAGCGCATACGCCTGGGTGCGGGCGATCGTGGAAGCCGACCCTTGGATCTTCGACCAGGTCACCTCAGAGACCCGGCCGACCTCGGCTCGGACGACCATCGCCTCGTCGAGCATCAGTTCGACGCCGATCATGTCGGCCAGCACCGCGTCCTTCTGAGCGCGAAGGATGTCATCGACCTTGGCGTCGATCTTCGCCAGGTACTCGGTGATCTCCTCCATCTGCTGCTGCATCGCGTACTGCGCCATGATCCCGCCGACGCCAGCGAGGATCGCAGGGTTAGTGAGGAACGCGCCCGCGTTGCCAGGCTTGAGGAACTGCAGGTTCTTGGCGAAGTGGCCGTTCGCCCCGCGGGTCGTGGCCTGAACGAACTGGCCTCCCGAACGCTGCACGAGGTTCGCGCTCTGCGCGGCGCGGGCAGACTCCTCGGTCAGCTTCATCCACCGCCCGGCGTTGGCCGAGATCTCGGACGCACCCTGCAGCGCCGATCCGGTCTTAGCGACCGCCGAGTTCAGCGGGCGCAGATCCAGCTTCCGCGATGGCACTCCCGCCGATGCGACGAACAGCTCGACGGACGCCGGCGGGCCGATCACGACGAGCCCGTCGCCATCGCTGATCAACTCGACCTCGTCCCCTGGGCCGTTGTCGGGTGCTCCGTGGAATTCGGAATAGTCGGTCATGCGGTGAATCCCCCAAGATTCGTGCAACGGTGCAGTCTTGTGAATGTATCGGGTCTCGTCGGTGCTCGTGTTCAGGCGCCGGCTCGGGATGCCGCATCCTCGGCATCCCGAACGCGCAGCTTGCCCGACATGAGCTGCGGGAGCAGCGTGTCGCGTGTGGCGCCGAGAGTGCGGTTCTCGGCACGGTGGAGGTCGGCGGCGGCGAGCGCTGCGTCGGTCGCAGCCCTTAGTCGCGGCGGCGCTCCCCGTGGATCGAGAACCGGAACAGTGAGCACATCGGCGGGGCGCACCCGCTGATGGCTGCCCGATGTGCCTGCGGCACGAGTATCCAGTTCGACTGAGAAGGACGGCTGGGCAAGCACAGACCACAGCATCGCGGTGGAAGTCTCTCGAGGGTTCAGCACCAGGAACTCCGTGGATGCGACAGACGTGACACCCGCTCGCGGATTCGCCCTCCAGATGCGAGGAAACCGCGGATTCAGCTTCGAAAGGAGTACAACCGGGGCGGTGAGGGAGAACTTTGAACTCTTGATGTCGCTTCCGGCTTGGACCGCAGGAAGCTTCTCTGCATCGAATGCCGGAAGACTGTAGTGATCGAGCAGGTCGTCCCGGAAGCTGTGGACGCTCGACTGGTCCCTTCCAAGTTCCACCAGCTCAGAGAGTGGGGTGGATCGGCTCATGGTCGACATCTCCGCAACGGCCAGACGCTCCGCGGCATCAGCGAGGGCTGTGTTGGCGGCGATCTTGTTGTCGAGGGCGCCCAGCACCTCAGCGATCGCCTGCTGCTCTGGGAAAGATGGCGCGGGGATCCGGACCATGCGTAGTGCCGATTGCCGAATGCCCACAACCGTGGTGCCGGTCGAATGACCAAGGATCGAGCTTTGGACTGGGTGGGACTGAAGCGCGTAGTAAAGGAAGCCAGAATCCAAGACCCCTGCCTTGCCACGCAGACAGAACAGACGCTGACCAAGCACCAGAGGATCGTCGTTAATCAAGCGCGCGACCCGGCCCGCCGGTGCCTCACTGGTCAGTATG
>JBQCJQ010000156.1:0-5626 GCA_051952615.1 Humibacter sp. | reverse complement strand
GAGAATCGTCGGCACCTCGAGGACGTCGGCCGCGAGCCGCGCCGCGTTCAGCGTGCGGACGAATTGCGACGTCGGCACGAGCACCTTCCCGCCGAGATGGCCGCACTTCTTCTCCGACGCGAGCTGGTCCTCGTAGTGCACGCCGGCGGCGCCGGCCTCGATCATGGAGCGCATCAGCTCGTAGGCGTTGAGAGGTCCGCCGAAGCCCGCTTCGGCATCCGCAACGATCGGCACGAGCCAGTCGATGCCGCTCGGCGCGCCCCCGGATGCGTCGATCTGGTCGGCCCGCAGCAGCGCGTTGTTGATGCGCCTGACGACGGCGGGCACCGAGTTCGCCGGGTAGAGGCTCTGGTCAGGGTAGGTCTGCCCAGCGAGGTTGGCGTCGGCCGCGACCTGCCATCCGGAGAGGTAGATCGCCTCGAGGCCGGCGCGCACCTGCTGCACCGCCTGGTTGCCGGTGAGGGCGCCGAGTGCCGCGATCCAGTGCGGACCATCGGATGTCGCGCCGTCGGCCTCCGCAACGTGCGAATCCGGCGCCTCCGAACCCGGCACCTCCGATCCCGGCACAACCGTGCGCTGCAGCTGCTCCCACAGCCGCTCGGCCCCACGACGGGCGAGCGTGTGCTCCTCGGCGACGGAGCCGCGCAGCGCGATGACGTCGGCGGCCGTGTAGTCGCGGCGGATGCCATCCCAACGCGGATCCGCACTCCACTCCAGCTGCAGCTCCTCGGCGGTCTGCGTCTGGTCGCCGGCTCGGGATGTCGCTCCTGTGCCGCTGTGTCGCGGTGCGTTCTGCTCGCTCATCGTGTCCTCCTGATGTGGTGCCGCCGTCGTGTCGGCGTTGATGCGGTGTCGCCGAAGGGGCGATCGGATGTCTGACACCAGCGTGCTGTCGCACCGGACCTCGCGGCACGGATTCGGAAGAAGAAGGTGCACCGGACTTCTGACCGGCAGAAATTCCCGCGATTCTCTGCAAAAGACAGAAGAACGGTATTTCTTCTGCACGAGTTCGAGGGATCATCGCTGCGGGCGCTGGCAGCATCGGTCCATGGAGATGGACGAAGCCGACCAACTCGAAGCGCTGACGCTCGGCAGGCGCATCCGCGAGCGACGCCAACAGCTCGGGATGACCCTCGAGCAGCTCGCCGCCTCCGTCGACCGCGCGCCATCCCTGGTCTCTATGATCGAGAACGGCAAACGAGAGCCGCGGCTCTCGATGCTCCGCACGATCGCGGCGGCGCTCAGCACGACTGTCGATGAGCTGATGAAGTCCGAGGCACCGAGCGACCGGGCCGCTCTGGAGATCGCGGTGGAGCGTGCGGTGCGGGGACCCGTGTTCGCGTCGCTGGGACTGCCGGGCGTCCGTGCCTCGAAGTCGCAGAGCGACGATGTGCTGCGGACGATCCTCGGGTTGCACGGTGAGATCGAGAGGCTGCACAAGGAACGGGCATCCACGCCCGAGGAGGCTCGGCGGGAGAACGCCCAACTGCGGCAGGAGATGCGGGATCGGGACAATTACTATGCGGAACTCGAGCAGCAGGCATCCACTCTGCTCGCCGCAGCCGGCCACTCCGGCGGGCCGGTGTCGCAGCAGACTGTCAGCGACCTCGCCGGGCGGCTCGGCTACTCGCTGCATTACGTGGGTGATCTGCCGCACGCGACCCGTTCGGTGACCGACAAGCGCAACCACCGCATCTACCTGCCCGTGCAGCAGTCGTCGTCGCGCGACTCCCGGACCCCAGTCCTGCAGGCCCTTGCGAGCCAGGTGCTCGGGCATGACGAGCCGCGCAGCTATGCCGACTTTCTGCGCCAACGCGTCGAGACGAACTATCTGACCGCCGCCATCCTGCTGCCCGAGAAGGATGCCGTGCAGTTGCTCACCGAAGCGAAGAGCATGCGCCGCATCTCGATGGAAGATCTGCGCGACGCGTTCGCTGTGTCATATGAGACGGCGGCGCATCGCTTCACCAACCTCGCGACGAGGCGGCTCGGCATCCCTGTGCACTTCATGAAGGTGCACGAGTCGGGCACCATCATCAAGGCGTACGAGAACGATGCGGTGCGATTCCCGTCCGACGCCACGGGGGCCGTGGAGGGCACCACCGTGTGCCGCAACTGGACGGCGCGCACGGTGTTCGAGGCATCCGACCGCTTCAGCCCCTGGTATCAGTACACCGATACGCCGACGGGGACCTACTGGTGCACGTCGCGCATCGAGAAGGCGAAGGAGGGCGAGTACTCGGTGAGCGTCGGCGTGCCGTTCTCGCACGTCAAGTGGTTCCGCGGACGCGAGACGACCAACCGCGCGGTGTCCCGCTGCCCTGACGAGAGCTGCTGCCGCAAGGCGCCGGCAGAGCTCGCGGATGCCTGGGCACCACACGCCTGGCCCGCCGCACGCACACCCACATCACTCCTCGCGGCGCTCCCCACCGGAAGCTTCCCCGGTGTCGACGAGACCGAGGTGTACGCGTTCCTGCAGGCCCACGCGCCTGCTGCGGTGGGGTGAGGACGGCGGACCAAGCCCGCCCGCTACACCACGAGCAACTCCCGCAGCCGCGCACGCGTCGTCTCGCCCACCCCGAGGCCGTCGAGCACCGCCTGCACCCCTGCGGCGGCATCCCTCACGATCGGCACCTTCGTCTGCAGCCAGTCATCGACTTCGACTGTCGACCACGTCGCCTGCCGATCGCTCGTCGGCCCGTGGCCGGCTGCTCCGGCCATGACGCGAACGGATGCCGCATAGTCGTCGGCGATGACCTGCGGGTCGACCCCGGCGTTGCCGAGAAGGAGGGTGGAGATCATCCCCGTGCGGTCCCGGCCGGCGCTGCAGTGCACGAGCACACCGGGCTCGGATTCGGCGATCGCTTCGAGGGCGCCGCGCACCAGCTCCGGCTGGATGCGCCAGTTGTGCCGCCAGTACTCCGGTGAGTCGAGGATCGGGAAGCACCAGCGTCGGAACTCGGGATCGCCCTGGTCTTCGGTCGGCGCGCTGGTGATCGTCACTCGACCGAAGGCGTCGTGCGGAACGTCCGGGTCGTGCTCACGTCGCCCCGCCTCGCCCTCGCTGCGCAGATCGACCACCGACTTGAGGCCCCAGGCTCGGGCATCCATCCAGCCCTTCGCGGTCATCCACTCCCGTCGCGGACCCCTGGCGACGCGACCATACGCGGTCGCACCCGTCGCGGAGAGCGGGGTGGGCAGCCCGCCGAGGTCGCGCACGTTGAAGTAGCCGTCCCACGCGAGCGTTCTCACCCGCGCAGTCTATGAGCCCCAAAGAGCATGGCCCGCCACAGATTGCCTGCTCGTGCGGGCACCGCCGCACAAACCGTGCCGCGCGGGCGGCCCCGCGCAGGCGATTCATCCTAGGCTGGCTGCACGCGTGCATCGACGGACGCCACGGCGACCGCCACGAGACAAGAAGGGGCTCACATGAGCTACTACGCAGTCGTCGACCCGGCGACCGGGGAGACGATCAAGGAATACCCGACGATCACGGATGCCGAACTCGGCGATGCACTCGCACGTGCTGATTCCGCGTATCGCAGCTGGGGCCGCACCACGACGCCTGCCGAGCGTGCTGAGCTCATCCGCAAAGTCGGGGACCTGCACAGCGAACGCCGCGACGAGCTCGCCGCCATCATCGTGCGCGAGATGGGCAAGCCGCTCGAGCAGGCATACGGCGAGGTCGACTTCGCGGCCGACATCTACCGCTACTACGCCGACACCTCCCCCGACGTGCTCAAGGACGAGCCGATCACCCTGCTCGCGGGAGAGGGCAGCGCGATCATCCGCCGCAGCCCGCTCGGTGTGCTGCTGGGCATCATGCCGTGGAACTTCCCCTACTACCAGGTGGCACGCTTCGCCGGACCCAACCTCGTCATCGGCAACGCGATCCTGCTCAAGCACGCACCGCAGTGCCCGGAGTCCGCCGCCGCGATCCAGCAGATCTTCGACGACGCCGGATTCCCCGACGGCGCGTACATCAACATCTACGCCACGAACGAGCAGATCGAAGACGTCATCGCCGACCCGCGCGTGCAGGGCGTCTCCCTCACCGGATCGGAGCGTGCCGGCTCCGCTGTCGCCGAGATCGCAGGACGCAACCTCAAGAAGGTCGTGCTCGAGCTGGGTGGCTCCGACCCGTTCATCCTGCTGTCGACGGATGACCTCGACAAGGTCGTCGAAGATGCCGCCGCCGCTCGCCTCGACAACTCGGGTCAGTCGTGCAACGCCGCCAAGCGGTTCATCGTGATCGACGACCTGTACGACGCGTTCGTCGACAAGCTCACCGCCAAGCTCGCCGAGTCGCAGCCCAGCGACCCGACCTCGGGCGACAGCGTGCTCGGACCCCTCTCCAGCACCGCGGCGGCGGAGCGCCTGCAGGCGCAACTCGACCGCGCGGTCGCGAACGGTGCAACGGCCCACGCGACAGGCGAACGGCGCGGCAACTTCTTCGCCCCGATCGTGCTCACCGACATCGCGCCCGACAACCCGTCGCGCCACGAGGAGTTCTTCGGTCCCGTCGCCTCGGTGTACCGGGCGGCGGATGAGGCGGATGCCGTTGCCAAGGCCAACGACATCCCGTTCGGCCTGGGCTCCTACGTCTACACGACGGATCCGGAGCAGGCGGAACGTGTCGCCAACCAGATCGAGGCCGGCATGGTGTTCGTCAACCTGACCCTCGCGGACGGCGTCGAGCTGCCGTTCGGCGGCGTGAAGCGCTCCGGCACGGGCCGCGAGATGGGACGCCTCGGCGCCGACGAGTTCGTCAACAAGAAGCTGATCCGGGTCGCCTGAGCGTCCCGCAACTCCGCTGGGCCGCACTGCTACAGCGCCATGTGCGTCTTATTGCGCCACCTCAACGGGCGCGATAGAGCGCAAGTGGCGCTGTAGTGGTGCTAGCGGCACCGTCATCGCGGTCATCCCTCGATCTCGGCGGCGCGCAGCAGGATGACGTCGTCGAGCACATCCGGCGGAATGGGTCGCTCGGTGCTGAACCGGATGGCTCCGCTGGAGAGCGAGAAGCCGTCAAGCCGATCTGCGACGGCGCTGACGACCTTCCCGCTGAACGGGTAGATCCCGAGATGCGTCTTGGTCTGCATCGTGGAGATCAGGCCCTTGCCGCCGAGCAACAGCGCGGGCATCCCGTAGCTGCGGCCTTCGACGGCGTGCGGCACGAGCTCCAAGGCCCGTCGCCGGATGCCGTCGAACAACTCGCGCACATCAGGCGGCAGCGTCGCGTAGTACTCGGTGACCTCGCCCATGCCTCGTGTCTACACGCCCCCAGCCACCGAGCGCGAGAGTCTCCACGGGACAGACATGACGAAGGCCCCGTCCAGATGAACCGAACGGGGCCTTCGAAACCCAACACGCTCCGCGAGGAGCGGCGGCGCTAAATTGCGTTGACGTCCAGCGGGATGCCCGGGCCGAACGTGGTGGACACGGCGCCCTTCTGGATGTAGCGACCCTTGGCGGCCGACGGCTTGAGCCGCACGACCTCCTCGAGCGCAGCCTTGATGTTGTCGGAGAGCTGCTCCGGCGTGAAGCCGGCCTTGCCGACGACGAAGTGCACGTTGGCGTGCTTGTCGACGCGGAACTCGATCTTTCCGCCCTTGATGTCGGAGAC
>JBQCJQ010000155.1:0-3592 GCA_051952615.1 Humibacter sp. | reverse complement strand
TGTCCCCTGCGACGAGGTCGTCGAGCTCGTAGACGCGGCCCAGTTCGAGACCGGTGGCAGCCGCGCGCTCGGCCTCCGCCTCGTCGCGGGGCGCTGGTACAGCCTGCATGAACCCGCCGAGCGCTTTGATCGCGCACGCCGTCGTGATGCCCTCGGGGCTGCCTCCGATGCCGACGCAGAGATCCACTCGAGTGCTATGGCGCGCTGCGTTGATGCCACCGGCCACGTCCCCGTCGAGAAGCAGTCGCGTTCCGGCCCCCGCGTCGCGGATCTGTTCGATCAACTCGGCGTGGCGCGGGCGGTCGAGAACGGCGACTCGCAGGTCGCCGACATCTTTGCCGGTCGCCTCCGCGAACGCCCTGAGGTTCTCGCCGATCGGTCGGCGGATGTCGACGACACCCCGGCCCTCCGGTCCGGTCACGATCTTGTCCATGTAGAACACGCCCGAAGCGTCGAGCATGGTCCCGCGGTCGCTCACCGCGATCACCGATAGCGCGTTCTGCCGACCTGCGGCCGTGAGGGAGGTGCCGTCGATCGGGTCCACGGCGATGTCACACGCTGGCCCCTTGCCGGTGCCGACGTGCTCACCGTTGAAGAGCATCGGCGCTCTGTCCTTCTCCCCCTCGCCGATGACGACGACGCCGTCGAAGTCGACAGTCGAGAGGAAGGCGCGCATGGCATCCACCGCCGCGCCGTCGGCGTCGTTCTTGCGGCCCTTGCCGATCCACGGGGTTGCGCGGATGGCGGCGGCCTCGGTCGCTCTCACGAGCTCCAGGGCGAGGTTGCGGTCTGGATGCAGTGCGCCGTCGTCTTGGGCGGGCTGATCGCGGCGGTCGAGGGACGGCGCCGCAGTCGCGGCGGGGCTCAGGCTGGTCACACCTCAACTCTCCGTCGGACGAATTGATTCTTCCGCTCGAGAGAAGGGAAAGTTCGGGCATTCTTCGCGATGAGTGAAGTTGTCGTCATCACGATGTCACAGGGGTGATGCCCGGCCCTTGTCGTCGCGTCGTTAGAATCGTGCTGATTCCCGCCAACGCCCTTCTTGGAGACGCCATGCCCATCGCGACCCCCGAACAGTACGCAGACATGCTCGACCGTGCGAAGAAGGGCGGCTTCGCCTACCCGGCGATCAACGCATCGTCGTCGCAGTCGATCAACGCCATTCTGCAGGGCCTCACCGAAGCCGGCTCCGACGGCATCATCCAGGTCACCACCGGCGGAGCGGACTACTTCGCCGGGCAGAGCGTCAAGGCTCGCGCCACCGGCGCACTCGCGTTCGCCAAGTTCGCGACGGAGGTCGCCAAGAGCTACCCGATCACGGTCGCACTTCACACCGACCACTGCCCGAAGGTCGCCCTCGAGGACTTCGTGCTGCCGCTCATCGCCGCTTCGGAAGAAGAGGTGAAGGCGGGCCGCAACCCGATCTTCCAGTCCCACATGTGGGACGGGTCTGCTGTTCCGCTCGACGAGAACCTCGAGATCGCGCAGGAGATGCTCAAGCGCACGAAGGCCATCAACGCCATCCTCGAAGTCGAGATCGGCGTCGTCGGCGGCGAGGAGGACGGCGTCAAGCACGAGGGCACCAACGAGGCTCTGTACACGACCGTCGGCGATGTGACGAAGGCCGTCGAGGCGCTCGGCCTCGGCGAGAACGGCCGCTACATCGCCGCCCTCACCTTCGGCAACGTGCACGGTGTCTACAAGCCGGGCAACGTGAAGCTGCGCCCCGAGCTGCTGGGCGAGATCCAGGCAGGCATCGCGGAACGGTTCGGCACCGGGCCGAAGCCGCTCGAGCTGGTCTTCCACGGCGGATCGGGTTCCAGCGCCGCGGAGATCGCCGAGGCGGTCTCGAACGGCGTCGTCAAGATGAACATCGACACCGACACGCAGTACGCGTTCACCCGCTCAGTCGCCGGCTACATGTTCGAGAACTACGACGGCGTGCTCAAGGTCGACGGCGAGGTCGGAAACAAGAAGGCGTACGACCCTCGCGCCTGGGGCAAGGTCGCCGAGTCGGCGATGGCCCAGCGCGTCATCGAGGCAACGCAGCAGCTCGGCTCCGCCGGACAGTCGGGCAAGTAGAGCGAGACAAGCGCCTCACCGGCACCAGAGATTCACCCCGACGGGCGGGCTCGGAGGAACCGAGCCCGCTCAGCCCATGCCCTGCATGTAGTGCAGGAACGTCGGGTCGTGCAGGAAGAGGATCATGTAGCCGACCCCGCTCGCCAGGCTGGCCAGCACACCGGCCACGAGCGGAATCCAGAACGCGATGCGCCCTCGCGTGATCGTCCAGGTCGAGAGCACGGCGGCCACGATCCACAGCACGAGGAACACCACTGCTATGACGTCGGCAACCGTCGAGGTGGTCGCCGTCACCGCATAGTCACCGGTCAGCCCGAAGCTCCGGTACGCCTGATCGATCTGGGCCGCGATCTGCCCGCGTCCCGCGAAGTTCGTGATGACGTTGTAGAGCCCGAGAACGAGCAGGGTGATCGTGGCGACCCGGTCGAACGGATGCCGCATGAAGGGTGACGCGACGGGTTCGCCCTTCGCGGTCGGCGCCGGGTACTGCGGGTGCGGCCAGTTCGCGTTGGCGGGAGGCTGTCCGCCGACATCCACCCGCTGCCCCGGAGCGGCATTGCCGGGCTGCTGCGGATTGTCGGGATGCCCTGCCTGCTCCGGATCGAGCGACGGCGGCGGCGCGTAGTGCGGGTTCGTCTCAGGCGCCTTGATCGCGGCGCGCTGCTCTTCAGGAGTGGCGTACTCGCCGAACTGCGGACGGGGGCGTGAGTGCGGGTCGCTCATCGGGCTCTCCCACCGAGAGCACGGGCATCCTGCTCACCCGACTCGTCGCGGCGCAGCTCCTTCGGCAGCGAGAACACCAGGTCTTCCTCTGCCGTCTCGACGATCTCGACGTCGCCGTACCCGGCGTCTGCCAGATCTCGAAGCAACTCCTGTACGAGAACCTCGGGAACGGATGCCCCGCTGGTGACTCCGATGGTGCTCACGCCATCGAGCCACTCCTGCTTCACCTCGTTCGAGTAGTCGACGCGATGGGCGGCCTTTGCACCGTTCTCCAGCGCGACCTCGACGAGTCGCACGGAGTTGGACGAGTTGGCGGAACCGACGACGATGACCAGGTCGGCATCCTGCGCCACCTTCTTGATCGCGACCTGACGGTTCTGGGTCGCGTAGCAGATGTCATCGCTGGGCGGGTCGGCCAGCGCCGGGAACCGCTCGCGCAGCCTGCGCACCGTCTCCATGGTCTCGTCGACGGACAGCGTGGTCTGCGAAAGCCAGACGACGCGCTCCGGGTCGCGCACCTCGATGCGGTCGACGTCGTCAGGACCGTTCACCAGGGTCACGTGACCCGGCGCCTCCCCCGCCGTGCCCTCGACCTCTTCGTGGCCCGCGTGGCCGATGAGGAGGATCTCGAAGTCGTCCCTGGCGAACCGGACCGCCTCACGGTGCACCTTCGTCACGAGCGGACAGGTGGCGTCGATCGCACGAAGACCGCGGTCGGAGGCGGCCTGCACGACGGACGGCGCGACGCCGTGCGCGCTGAAGACGACGTGAGCACCCTCCGGCACTT
>JBQCJQ010000154.1:0-3859 GCA_051952615.1 Humibacter sp. | reverse complement strand
CCGTTCCCCGAGCGCTTCGACGCCCAGGGCACGATGGACTGGACGGCGGCGCTCTCCGCCCCGACGAGTATCGACTTCATCGACCGGCAGTGGGGTTGGACTCGCGCCCGCGAGTACATGACGAGTCTCGCGGACTATGCAGAGAGCCTCGTCTCGGAGGCGTTCGCGGCATACACCGGCGAGGACCATACCGTCGATGTCGGGATGCCGGTCGAAGCGATCCGATTGGTGAGGCTACCGGGCCACGACCCGTTCGAAATCGACGCGGGCGCTCAGCTGCAGAGCGAACTGCTCGCCGAGCACGGGTTCGCGGTTCAGCTGACCTCGTTCGAGGGAACCGGGTATTGGCGACTCTCCACGCACGTGTACAACACCGCCGCCGACTACGAGGAGTTCGCTGAGCGAGCGGTGCCGATCATTGTCGATCGGTTGCGAGCACGGCGTCACTGACGGGGCTGACCAGGTGACTTCGCCCTCCGAGGAGCCGGCCGCCGATCCGGCGCTGCTGAGGACGCTCGCGGCCGCCGGCCTACCGGCATCCGGACGCTTTCAGCTCAAGGCGGGGTGGGTCAGTCGTGTCTGGGTCGGCGGCGACTACATCGTGCGGCTGAACAACGACACACGGTTTCGCGACGCTTACCGCCACGAGGCGAGGGTCGTCGACATGCTCGCCGGAAGCGGAGTTCCGCACGCCCGGCGTCTCGCGCACGGAGACGGCCCGGACGGGCCCTGGTACGTCTCAGAACGACTACCCGGCCGAACCCTCTTCAGCGCATGGCCGGAGGCGGACGCGTCCTCGCGCCGCTCGATGATCGAGAGCCTCGGCTCGGCGCTACGCGAACTTCACCGCGTGGCCGCTCCGGCCGACCTGCGGCCGCCCTGGCTGGCAGAAGCCCTCAACGGCGGTCCGTGGCCCGCGTTCCACCCACCCGCCATCGGTGCGACGGCTCGGCAGGTCGAAGCCGCACGGTCACTGTCCGGACACGACACCAAATTGCTTGAGGATGTCGCCGACTGGGTCAAGGAGCGGTTGACCCTGTTCGCGGGTGACGAAGTCGTGCTGGTGCACGGCGACCTGCACGGCTCCAACGTGATGGTCGACCAGGGACGGGTCACCGGCCTCATCGACTTCGCGGAGGCATCGGCCCAGCCGGCGGATGTCGAGCTGGACATCATCCTGCGCTGGTGCGCGAAAGCGCGAGACTACCCGCCGACCCCCGACGAGAGGGGCCTCGACGAGGCCGAACTCGCGGCAGTGCCTGTCTGGCTTCACCGTGCGTATCCGGATCTCTTCGAGCGGGATCACCTGCGCGAGCGGTTGAACTTCTACGACATGAGCCGGGAACTCGCGCTGTACGCACACCACCCCCAGCGAGCGGAACGCGAAGCGGCGGGAGAGCGCATCGCCCGCCTGCTCTCTGGGCACAACCATCTGGATCGGCTCGTCTGGTAGTCCGACGAGGGGTCGAGCCCTCTCGTGAGACGCCGCGTGACGGCGGATGACACAGCGTGACATCGCATCGGGCTGCGTGATCGGAACGCATTCGGATTCATCGTTGGACGCCGTGCGACGGCCGCTCGTAGCGTGAAGACGTGACCGGGACCATGCGTCGAATGTTGCGGGGCGAGCGCCTCATCGCCGTCGTGCATGCGTGCTCTCGCCCATGTTGTCGCTAGAGCGCTCCAGTCTCCTTCGGCCATTTCGCTAGCGCGCGGCAGCACCGCTCTGCTGAATCCGGTCGCCCGCATGCACCGGGTGATTTCCGATCCCGGGCGCGATGTCCGCACGACCACGGACACGGACTCCGCCGAACCGACCCACCGTCAGCCAGACATCCACCAGTTCATCGCAGGGCACAGCCCTGCACCCGATCCGAAAGGCGCACCCATGGCCGTCGAATTCATCAGCGCGATCAACGTCAACCCGTCCAACGAGGTCAACGGACTGAGGCAAGCAGCAATCGACGTCGACTACCTCAAGAAGTATGCACGGGCGTTGGAGGACGGCGGGTTCGACTACACGCTCGTCCCTTACGGCTCGCCGGCGCACGATCCGTTCACGATCTCGGCCGCCGTCACGCAGTACACGGAGCGGATCAAGCCGATCGTCGCTCTGCGGCCGAACACCGTCTACCCGACGGTCGCAGCGAAGGCTCTTGCCACCCTTGACCAGCTGAGCCGAGGGCGTGCCGTTGTGCACTTCATCTCGGGAGGAAACGACCGTGAGCAAGCGCGTGAGGGTGACTATTCGACGAAGGACGAGCGGTACGACCGCACCGAGGAGTACATCCGCATCTTGCGTCAGGTGTGGGAATCGGATGCGCCGTTCGACCACGATGGGCGGTTCTACCGGTTCGAGGACTTCGTCTCGATAGTGAAGCCCGTGAACGGCACGATCCCGATCTCGATCGGGGGATCGTCGGAGGCCGCGTATCGCATCGGTGGCGCGCTCGGCGACATTTTCGGGCTCTGGGGCGAACCGTTGGCCGACACCCGATTCCAGATCGACAAGGTCGCGGATGCCGCCCGCGCGGCCGGTCGCTCCGACACGCCCCGCACCTGGGTCACGTTCCGTCCGATCATCGCGCCGACGGACGAACTCGCGTGGGAGAAGGCGCACAGCATCCTCGGCATCCTCGAGGACCGCTCGTCCGCGGAGAAGGAGGCGACGGGGAAGGATCTGTGGGTGCAGCGCCGCCGCGCGTCGGACGACGAGCCGCAGAACGTCGGATCCCAGCGCCTGCTGGATATCGCGTCGCGGCAGGACCTGCATGACCGTGCGCTGTGGACGCCGACGGCCACGGCGACGGGCGCCCAGGGAGCGTCGACCGCGCTCGTCGGTACGCCGGAGACCGTGGCCGCCGCGATCCTCGACTACGTCGATCTCGGAGCCGACCTCATCTCGATCCGCGGCTACGACAACTACAACGACGCCGTCGACTACGGCCGCTACATCATCCCGCTCGTGCGTCAGGAACTCGCGCACCGCGAGGCAACGGGACGTCGCGGCGAGATCGTCGAGCAGCGCCCGGTCGAGGATGTGGTGCGCGACCGCGAGCACGGCAGCCGCCATCTCGAGAGCGTCGGCGCGTGAGCATCGCCAGCCGGCTTGTGGCCGATGATCAGCAGACCGGGTCCGCCGATGTACCAGCGCTCGTCCCCGTCGACGTGTCGCCGCAGCGGCTGTCCGAGCTGACAGCGGTCCTCGCCGAACACGCGGCTCAGGTGGACAGGGATGCCGCGTTCCCGTGGGCGGGGCTGCAAGCGGTGCACGATGCGGGCATTCTCACGGCAACGGTGTCCGCGGACTGGAACGGTCACGGCGGGCTCAGTAACGAGCAGATCGTCGACGTGTTCCTGGCACTGGGCGAGGGTGATCCCGCCACGGCCCTGATCGCCGCGATGACCGTCTTCCAGCACGCCCACGCCGAGCTGTGGCCGGAGGAGCTCTATCGTCGGGTCCTCAGGGAATCCGCCGAGCGCCCGACGCTGATCAATGCGATCCGTGCCGAGCCGGAGCTCGGTGCGCCCGCACGCGGCGGCCTGCCAGCGACCACCGTTTCGCGCACTTCGAACGGCTGGGTACTCAACGGGCGTAAGGGCTATGCGACCGGGTCCGAGGGTCTCGCGTACCACCTCGTGTGGGCGGTGACCGACGAGCCGGTGCCGACGGGCGTGGGCGGCGCTGACCGGCTGATCGGACACGTTATCGTGCCCGCGACAAGCGAGGACGGAACGCCGACGCCCGGGCTCCGCATCGAGAGGACGTGGGACCACCTCGGACAGCGCGGCACGAGTACGCATGACGTTGTCTACACCGACGTCGAGGTGCCCGAGTCGTACTTCACGGGCGCGCCCG
>JBQCJQ010000153.1:0-2304 GCA_051952615.1 Humibacter sp. | reverse complement strand
CGACCTTGCGGTACGGCGTCTCGATGAACCCGAACGAGTTGATGCGGGCGAAGGATGCCAGCGAGCCGATCAGACCGATGTTCGGGCCTTCAGGCGTCTCGATCGGGCACATGCGGCCGTAGTGCGAAGGGTGCACGTCGCGCACCTCGACGCCTGCGCGGTCACGCGACAGACCACCGGGGCCGAGCGCCGAGAGGCGGCGCTTGTGGGTCAGACCCGCGAGCGGGTTGTTCTGGTCCATGAACTGCGACAGCTGGCTCGTTCCGAAGAACTCCTTGATCGCTGCGACGACGGGGCGCACGTTGATCAGGGTCTGCGGCGTGATCGCCTCGATGTCCTGCGTGGTCATCCGCTCGCGAACCACGCGCTCCATACGGCTGAGGCCGGTGCGCACCTGGTTCTGGATGAGCTCGCCGACCGCGCGGATGCGACGGTTTCCGAAGTGGTCGATGTCGTCGACATCCAGGCGGATGTCCGCGGCCTTGCCGTGACGCACACCGTCGATCGCGTAGGTGTTCTCACCGAGCTGCTTGACGCCCGGCGCTGTCGGGTCGTGCAGTGCGACCAGGTACTTGATCGTCTTGATGATGTCCGCGTTGGTCAGCACCGAGTCCGCAAGGGGGGCGTCGAGGCCCAGCTTGCGGTTGATCTTGTAGCGGCCGACCTTGGCGAGGTCGTAGCGCTTGGGGTTGAAGTAGAAGTTGTCGAGCAGCGCGCGAGCGGCCTCGGCGGCCACCTGCTCGCCCGGACGCAGCTTGCGGTAGATGTCCTTGAGCGCCTCTTCCTTCGTGAGGATGGCGTCCTTCTCCAGCGTGAGCTCGATCGACGTGAAGCCCTTGAACTCCTCGAGGATCTCCTCGCTCGTCAGACCGAGGGCCTTCAGGAAGACCGTGACGGACTGCTTGCGCTTGCGGTCGATGCGCACGCCCACCTGGTCGCGCTTGTCGATCTCGAACTCGAGCCATGCGCCACGGCTCGGGATGATGCGCGCCGAGTAGATGTCCTTGTCGGAGGTCTTCTCAGGGGTGCGCTCGAAGTACACGCCGGGGCTGCGGACCAGCTGCGACACGACGACACGCTCGGTGCCGTTGATGATGAACGTGCCCTTCTCGGTCATCAGCGGGAAGTCGCCCATGAACACCGTCTGGGTCTTGATCTCACCCGTGATGTGGTTCATGAACTCCGCCTCGACGTAGAGAGGCGCGGAGTAGGTCTTGCCCTTCTCCTTGCACTCGTCGATGGAGTACTTCTTCTCCTCGAGGAAGGGGTTGGTGAAGCTCAGCTGCATGGTCTCGCTGAGGTCTTCGATCGGAGAGATCTCTTCGAAGATCTCCTCCAGGCCGCTGTGAGACGGCAGATCCTGACGACCCTGGGCCTCGGCTTCGGTGACGCGCGCCTTCCACGCGTCGTTGCCGACCAGCCAGTCGAAGCTCTCCGTCTGAAGGGCGAGGAGATCCGGAACCGTGAGGGTGTCAGTGATCTTGGCGAACGAAAGACGAGAGTGGTCTCGTCCGTTCTTGGGTGTGGGAGTGGACGATGCGTTGCGCGCAGCAGCCAAGGAAATAACCTCCATGGGGTTCCACGAGGGAACCGCGGGTGACTGTCGGTCAGGTTGTGGTGTGGACGAGGACTCCCGCTACAGTGGTGGCTTGCCGATGTGCTCTATCTGACCCGCTCCTGCGCCGAGGAGCCGAGCCCGTATACACACGAGAAGACACGCCGAGCCGACCGCAATATGAAGGCATGAGTGTGTGGGAGCGCAAAGTACGAGTATATGCGCATTCACTCGCTCGTGTCTACTAGATTCTTGACCTGAGACACGACTAGGGGTATAAGCGCAGCTTCGGGTCGATTATTCCCGTGTGCCGAAGCGGCACGACTGGCGCCCGCCCTCCCTCCTCGCCGTGATCGGTGGGCCATCCCGTGGGGCCGCCTCGGATGCCCCGTCGCGCGCGCCCGGCCCACCGCGCACGTCCCCGCCCACCACGCACGGCCCACCGCCCGGCGGCCCACCACGCACGCCCGGCCCCACGCCCGGCCTACCGCGCACGTCGCAACCTCCGCCTGGCCCACCGCGCACGCCCCACCCCCGCCGCGCACGCCCCACCCCCGCCGCCCCACACTGGTCCCCCATCCCACTCGGGCCCAGCCACCCCCGCCCCAGCCGCGAAAGGCCGTTTGGAAGTCAAAAAATGCGAACGATGGGGCGATCGTTCGCATTTTTTGACTTTGAAACGATGTCGGCGTCGCAGTGGGGCAGGCTGGGGCGGCAGGGACGTCTGTGGCGAAGGCGTGGGCGAAGGC
>JBQCJQ010000152.1:0-2240 GCA_051952615.1 Humibacter sp. | reverse complement strand
CCATCCTCTCGGGCTCCAACCCGACCGCCCCCTCCGGCTTGCACCGAGGGGTCCGCCCTCGGGACCCCTCGGGGTCCGCCCGCGACCCTCCCGGGACCCCCCAGACCCACCCTCGGAGACCACCCTGAGACCCCCGGCACCCACCTCCGACCCACCCGGGGTGCCCGGGGGCCCACCCCGGGCATCGCTTCAACGGGTCGTCGCCACTTGGTGCGGGATCGGGGCACGGCATTCCGCGAAATGTGGCGACCACTTGGGCGGGATGCGGGATCGGGCGCGCGGCGGCGACCTCAGTCGGCCCGGCGGTCGTCGGTGGCGGTCGGGGCGTCCAGTCGCTCCAGGAGTTCGACGGCCGCCCTGGCGTACTCGTCGATCCAGCGGTCGTGGATGCGCTTGATGGGCAAAGGCGCCAGCGCGAGATGGCGCTCCCGACCGATCTTGCGACCCGTCACCAGCTCGGCTCGTTCGAGCACCCTCAGGTGCTGCAGGACCGTCGTGCGATCGAGGTCGGGAAAGGCGTCGCAAAGCTGACCCGTGGTGCACGAGGCGACCTTGAGCACATCGAGCATGCGTCGACGCGTGGCGGAGGCGAGCGCCTTGAACACGAGATCGTCGTCGGTGTTGACGCGATCCGGAATCATGTTGTAAAAGTATCACATGAACGAAGATCAGCTTGAAGAACTCGTCTTCACCGTGTCGGGCAGGATCGGCAAGCCGCCCGCGGAGGTCTATGAGGCGGTCGCCGATCCGGACCAGCTGTCCCGCTACTTCACGACAGGTGGCGCCGCGGGCAGGCTCGAGACGGGCGCCGTCGTCTCGTGGGACTTCCATGACTTTCCCGGCGCCTTCCCGGTGACCGTCGTCGAGGCGGTGCCGCCGCGACGCATCGTCATCCGGTGGGCGGGTCGCGAGACGACCGACGAGAGCGGACAGACCACGACGACGTTCGAGTTCGAACCCGTCGACGGTGGATCGCGAACACTCGTGACGATCACGGAAGCGTCGTGGCGTGCAACGCCGGACGGGGCGAAGAGCGCGTTCGGCAACTGCGAGGGCTGGACGGGCATGCTGGCCGCGATGAAGGCCTGGCTCGAGCACGGGATCAACCTGCGCGAAGGGTTCTACGCGTAACACTCGGTGGAGCTCGACCCTGGCGGGCCGCGCACTCGACCCAAAATCGTACGGTGGTAGCTTTTTCGTGTATCCGAGCGAAGGGGTCGTGGGGCCATGGGTAGGGACAAGGTTGTTTCGAGCTGGTCGTTGCACCGCACGCTCGGCAGGTTCACGGCCGGGGACCTGAGGGCGACCCGCGGTGGATCCGGTGAACGGCCCGCCGACCGCTTCGTGGGGCGCATCGACGCCTCGGCTGCCGCCGACGGCGCTCTGGATTTGCTCGCGCTGCCCGCCGAACTGGACCGACACGGCTTCGACGGGGTGCAGCTGGTGCACTTCCATCTGCCGAGCCGCTCGCCGGAGTACCTGGCGGCACTGCGCGCGGCGCTCGAGGAGAACGACGTGCGGCTCGACACGTTCCTCGTGGATGACGGCGACCTCACGCGTCCGTCCGATCCCGAGGCGAACGAGGACTGGATCAGCGAGTGGCTGACGGATGCCGAGGCGCTCGGCGCCACGCGGGCACGCGTCATCGCCGGTCGGTCGACGCCCTCCGCGGAGACGATCTCGCAGAGCGCCGCGGGGCTGCGCAGGCTCGCGGCCAGGCATCCTGACCTGAGGATCGTCATCGAGAACTGGCACGAGCTGACTCCCGACGCGCGGTCCGTGAACGCGATCCTGGATGCAGCGGGCGACGAGGTCGGACTGCTGGTCGATCTCGCGAACTGGACGGGGCCGACCACTTGTGACGAACTCGCGGCCGTCGCCGGCCGGGCAGAGACCTGCCACGCGAAGTGCCACGTCGGCGATGTCGGATTCGCGGAGGAGTCGACCGGAGTACCCGACTACCTGGATGCGCTCAGAGCGATTCGGGGTGTCGGCTTCTCCGGCTCGCTCGCCCTCGTCTACGACGGCGCGGACCCCGACGAGTGGGCGATGCTCGACCGCCAGTACGAGGTCACGGGCACGGTATTCGGGTAGCGCCGGGCCTCGATACGCGTCGGCCTCGGCCGCGCTGCTCAGCCGGCGCTACTCAGCCGCCGCTACTCGGCCGGCGCTACTTGACCGGCGATGAGGGGCATCGGCAGCTGACAGCTTCCGGGGCGCGGGCTATGAGCTGCAACGCG
>JBQCJQ010000151.1:0-4981 GCA_051952615.1 Humibacter sp. | reverse complement strand
ATCGTCGAGGACATAGACGGTGTACCTCCCCGACGTTCTTGGAGTACCTCGTGAGCAAGCGGACCTTCCAGCCGAACAACCGGCGCCGGGCGAAGACCCACGGCTTCCGGCTGCGCATGCGGACCCGTGCCGGCCGCGCCATCCTGGCTGCCCGCCGTCGCAAGGGCCGCACCGAGCTCTCTGCCTGATCCCACGTGCTCCCCGCGGCGCACCGACTGCGCCGTTCCGTCGATTTCGAGCGGGCGGTGCGCCGCGGCGTGCGTGCGGGTAGGTCGACCGTGGTCGTGCACCTCTCAGAGGATCGTGAGGGGGACGCGCAGCCACAGGTCGGCTTCGTCGTCTCCAAGGCAGTGGGGAACGCGGTGCACCGCAACCTCGTGAAGCGTCGCCTGCGTGCCGCGACCGCGTCACGCCTCGACATGCTGCCCGCGCACGGGCGCGCCGTCGTCCGCGCGCTCCCCTCCTCCGCCGCCGCGTCCTTCGCCGTCCTGAGCGCCGATCTCGACAGCGGCCTCGATCGCGCCGTGCAGCGCCTCCATGAGCGCTCGGGCGTGGATCGATGACGACCACGCACCCGGTCGACGGTCCCGGGGTCACGTCCCCCGAGGATGCCGACGGCCGCGGAGCTCCCGGCATCGTGCGCCGCGTCGTCGCCGTCCTGCGCCGCGTCCCCGCGCTCACTCTCATCGGCATGATCCGGGCCTACCAGTCGGTGATCTCCCCGATGACGGGGCCCACGTGCAAGTACTACCCGTCCTGCTCCCAGTACGCCCTCACGGCGGTGCGTCGTCATGGCGCGCTGCGCGGAACGGGCCTCGCCCTCTGGCGGCTGCTGCGCTGCAACCCCTGGAGCCTCGGTGGGGTCGACGACGTTCCGCCGGCACGACACACGCACTAGACCGCAGCCCGATCACGGGCGATTCACAAGCTTTGTCCGAAGTTGAGGGAGCAGTCACCGATGGACTTCTTCGCGATCCTCTACCCCATCGAGTGGGTAGTCGCCTGGATCATGTACCTGTGCCACCAGGGCCTGACGTACCTGGGGTTCTCCGACGGTCCGGGCCCGGCATGGGTGCTGTCGATCGTCGGCCTGGTCATCATCATCCGTATCCTGCTGATCCCGCTGTTCTTCAAGCAGATCAAGGCCTCGCGCGGGATGCAGATGCTGCAGCCCGAGATGCAGGCGATCCAGAAGAAGTACAAGGGGAAGACGGACCCGGCGTCCCGCGAGGCCATGAGCCGCGAGACCATGGACCTGTACCGCAAGCACGGGACGAACCCCTTCGCGTCGTGCATGCCGATCCTGCTGCAGTCGCCGATCTTCTTCGCGCTCTTCCGGGTCCTGAACGGCCTGGTGCCGATCTCCAACGGTACGGACGACCCGATCGGTCCGATCAACTCCGCGGTCGCGAGCGACATCGAGAGCTCGTCCGTCTTCGGTGCGAAGCTGTCCGACGTCTTTCTTCAGACGGACGACCTGCAGACGAAGATCGTCATCGCCGTGCTCATCGTCGCGATGTGCGCGACGACCTTCTTCACGCAGCGCCAGCTCACGATGAAGAACATGCCGAAGGCTGCCCTCGAGGGCCCGATGGCGTCGACGCAGAAGATGATGCTCTACGTCTTCCCGTTCATTTTCGCCGTGTCGGGCGTCAACTTCCCCGTCGGTGTGCTCGTGTACTGGACGACGACGAACCTCTGGTCGATGGGGCAGCAGTTCTACACGATCCGACGCATGCCCGCGCCGGGCTCCGAGGCGGAGCGACTCCTCAAGGAGCGGCAGGCCCGCAAGAAGGCGGCCAAGGGCATCGTCGAGGACGCCACGCCCGTGATCGAGCAGCCCCGCGGCCAGCGTCAGCAGCCGAAGCGCAAGGACCGTCAGAAGGGTGCTGCGCGCCCGGTCGAGACGTCCGCAGCGGTGGGTGCTGACGACGCCTCTGTGGAGGACGCACCGGTGAGCGACGTCGATTCCGGGACGACCGACGGCGCGAAGGGCTCGTCGTCCACCGAGACGCCCAAGCCTGCGCCCAAGAAGAAGAAGCAGAAGTAGACCCGCGCCCGAGCGCGCCCGCCGTGAGGAGCACCGTCATGACCCCCACAGAGACCCCTGCGCCCGAAGAGGCCGCCACCGACAAGTCGACGCGCGAGACCACCAGCCTGGAAGAGGAGGGTGAGATCGCGGCGGACTACCTCGAGGAGCTGCTCGACATCGCCGACCTCGACGGTGACATCGACATCGACGTCGAGCACGACCGCGCGGCCGTCGAGATCGTCGCCGACGACCCCGCGGCACTGCGTTCCCTCGTCGGTGACGACGGTGACGTCCTCGACGCGCTCCAGGAGCTGACCCGACTCGCCGTCCAGGCGCGGACCGGGGAGCGGAGTCGACTGATGCTGGACGTCGCCGGCTTCCGTGCTGCTCGGCGCCGTGAGCTCACCGCACAGGCCGAGGACGCGATCTCGCGCGTTCGGTCCGAGGGGGCGAAGGTCTCGCTGGAGCCCCTGAACGCGTTCGAGCGCAAGGTGATCCACGACGCGGTGGCCGCAGCCGGTCTCCGGAGCGACTCCGAGGGCGTGGAGCCCCAGCGCTACGTGGTGATCTACCCCGCCGACTGACGCAGTCGCGTGTCAGACGCCCTTCGCCCCCCGTTTCACGTGAAACGGGGGGCGAACGTCTTGTACGGCACCTGAGAAGCAGGTGTCGTGCCGGTGGCAGAGGCCTGGCGGCGCTGGGTGGGCGCGCGGGGCCTGGAGAGTCGCACGGTCGACGGGATCACCTGGTGATCGAGCACGCCGTCGGGCGTTTCACGTGAAACGATGTGGCGTGCCCCATCACGAGGAGACAGAGGAGCAGATGCACGGCCTGGCTGACGGCGACGCCGAACCGCAGATCTCGCGGGAGGCGCTGACCGAGTACTTCGGCGCGTCGTTCCCGACCGTTGAACGGTTCGCGGACCGCCTCCGTGAGGAGGGCGAACTGCGTGGTCTCATCGGACCGCGCGAGGTCCCACGTATCTGGGACCGGCACATCCTGAACTCCGCGGCGGTCGTCCCGTTCCTCCCGCAGACCGGTCTCATCGCGGACATCGGATCGGGCGCGGGCCTTCCAGGGATAGTGATCGCCGCGATGCGCCCGCAGGCCTCCGTCTACCTGGTCGAGCCGATGGAGCGGCGATGTGCCTGGTTGTCGGAGATCGCGGCGGATCTGGGCCTCGCGAACGTCGAGGTGAAGCGGGGCCGCGCGGAGGAGTATCACGGTGCGTTCGAGTGTGACGCCGTGACCTCTCGCGCTGTGGCAGCACTGGACAAGCTGGTGCGGCTGTCGTTGCCGTTGGTTCGACCGGGTGGCGAGATGATCGTCCTGAAGGGCCGCAACGTGGCGCGAGAGATTGAGCCCGCCCGGAAGGTGCTTCGACGGCTCAAGGGGGGCGAACCCGAGATCGTGGACGCACCCACGATTCCTGGTGTGGAGACCACCACGGTCGTGCGCATCGTGCGGCAGACTGGGGCACGCTGAAAACGCCCCTGACGTCAGCACGGATGTCTTGACGACACGGGGATGACGAGCGCCCGACATCCACCGATGAGTGGGCCGGACGGCGCATGCTGGGACGCGACGACGGAGAGGATGAGGCGCGTGACGGAAAGCCCTGTCGACCCTGGAGAGCTCCAGGATCGGTCGGCGACGTCTCTCTCGGAGGACAGGGGAGGGGCCCGAAGCTCTGGCAACGAGGATGACCGGCGAGCAGCGCTGATGGCGAGCTTGCCGGACACGGACGAGTCGACACCGCTTGCCGCTCAGCTCGCCGAAGACGCTCGGCGTCGCATCGACCTCCAGGGTCGGCGATTCCCACGGCCAGTCTCGACGCGCATCATCACCGTGGCGAACCAGAAGGGCGGCGTGGGGAAGACCACCACGACCGTCAACCTCGCGGCAGGCCTCGCGCTGGCGGGTCTCAACGTCCTCGTCATCGACAACGACCCCCAGGGAAACGCCTCGACGGCGCTCGGTGTCGAACACCGCGCCGGGACACCGTCGGTCTACGAGGTCCTGGTCGACGGAGACCCCCTCGCCAGCGCGGTCCAGCAGTGCCCTGACATTCCCACGCTCTGGTGCGTGCCTGCGACGATCGATCTGTCAGGGGCTGAGATCGAGCTGGTCTCGCTCGTTTCACGTGAAACACGGCTCCGTCGCGCGCTCGACGAGTACCTGGCGGGGCGGGAACGAGAGGGCCTGGCACCCATCGACTACGTCCTGGTCGACTGCCCCCCGAGCCTGGGCCTCCTGACCGTCAACGCCTTCGTCGTCGGCCGCGAGGTGCTCATCCCGATCCAGTGCGAGTACTACGCACTGGAGGGCCTGAGCCAGCTCCTGAAGACGATCGAGCTCATCAAGTCGCATCTGAACCCCGGTCTGCACGTCTCGACGATCCTTCTCACGATGTACGACGGGCGCACCAACCTTGCGCAGCAGGTCGCGGCAGAGGTCAGGGAGCACTTTCCCGACCAGACACTGCGGACCACAGTCCCCCGCTCGGTACGGATCTCCGAGGCACCGAGTCACGGGCAGACGGTCATGACCTACGATCCTGGCTCGACGGGTGCGCTCGCGTACCTGGAGGCAGCGCGTGAGCTGACGCAACGCGGCGCGAACAGGCCCGACGATGGCGACCTCGACGCTCTGTCTGGGCGGGACTCGGCGCAGGAGCAGGGCTCCACTCCTGTGCCTGACAGCTTGTCCCCGACGGTCCGAACCGAACACGAGTTTGCCGGCACCATCGGTGGTCCCGGCCTGCGGCAGGAGGAACTGCGATGAGCGAGAAGCGTCGAGGGCTCGGTCGGGGGCTGGGTGCTCTGATCCCGACCAGTTCGGAGGGGAAGCGCCCAGTCGACGTCTTCTTCCCGAGCCCGACCGAGGAGCCGGTGCACGACGACGTCTCGAGCGAGGACGCGCTCGCAGCGCCGGGGGAGGACCGCGACG
>JBQCJQ010000150.1:0-2751 GCA_051952615.1 Humibacter sp. | reverse complement strand
CGCACCCTTCAGGCGCAGGATCTCGGTGGCCTTCTCGATGTCGCCACCGGCCTCCTCGAGGGCCTTCTTGGTGTCGACCATGCCGGTGCCGAGCTGCTCGCGCAGGGCCTTGATGTCAGCGATGCTGATGTTTGCCATGTTCTGACTGGAACCTTCTGACTCGAAGTTGTGGAGTTGCTTACTTGGCCTCGGCGTCGGACTCGCCCTCGGCGACGACCTCGGCGGAGTCCGCCTTGGCCTCGGCGAGGTCGGCGTCGGCCGCCTTCTCGTTCTCAGCGGAGGCCTGGACCTCGTCGCCGGACTGCGCGAGGAGCTCCTGCTCCCACTCGGCGAGCGGCTCGGCCTGCTCGGAGCCCTCCTCGGGCTTCTGGTGGCGCTGGATGAGGCCCTCGGCCGCGGCGTCGGCGACGATGCGGGTGAGCAGCGTGACCGAGCGGATGGCGTCGTCGTTGCCCGGGATCGGGTACTGGACCTCGTCCGGGTCGCAGTTCGTGTCGAGGATGGCGATGACCGGGATGCCCAGCTTCTTCGCCTCGTCGATCGCGAGGTGCTCCTTCTTGGTGTCCACGACCCAGATCGCGCTCGGGGTCTTGGCCAGGTTGCGGATGCCGCCGAGCGACTTGTGGAGCTTGTCCAGCTCGCGCTTCTTGATCAGCAGCTCCTTCTTGGTGAAGCCGCTGGTGGTGCCCTCGAAGTCGAGCTCCTCGAGCTCCTTCATGCGGGCGAGACGCTTGGAAACCGTCTGGAAGTTGGTGAGCAGACCGCCGAGCCAGCGCTGGTTCACGTAGGGCTGGCCGACGCGCTGCGCCTGCTCGGCGATAGCGTTCTGGGCCTGCTTCTTCGTGCCGACGAAGAGGATGGTGCCACCGTGGGCAACCGTCTCCTTGACGAAGTCGTACGTCTTGTCGATGTACGCGAGCGATTGCTGAAGATCGATGATGTAGCTGCCGGAGCGCTCCGTCAGAATGAAGCGCTTCATCTTCGGGTTCCAGCGACGGGTCTGGTGTCCGAAGTGCACGCCGCTGTCGAGCAGCTGGCGCATGGTGACGACGGCCATGGCCGTTCTCCTTTTCTCGACATCCGGGCGCGGGCGCGCGGATGTCATGTCGGTTGTCTCGCGAGAAACCGGATGGTCCTCGCGCCTGGCGCCCGGCAGGCATCCGCTTCGACCGAAGTCGTAGACCGTTGGATGCTTGCGCCTGATGTTCGAGGCGAACGGGCGCGCGTAGTCACCCCGACTGGCGGGGTGCCCGACAATCATAGCATCGGGAACGCGGCGGCTTTGGCCGCGCTGAGCGGCTTACGCGGTGGCCGCGCGGTCCCTGTGCACCTGCGTCTTCGTCTTGTCCTCGAGCTCCAGACCCTTGACCTCTGGCAGAGCGGAGAACACGAACCAGAACGACAGGGCGGCGAACAGCGCGAAGCCCGCATACACCCAGCCGAGACCGAGCGCCTGGCTGAGGATCGGGAACAGCAGTGTGACCAAGAAGTTGAAGATCCAGTTGCAGGCGGCGGCGATGCCTAGACCGATGCCGCGGATCCGGTTCGGGAACACCTCGCCGAGCACGACCCACATCACAGGACCCCACGTCGCCGCGAAGAAGATGACGAACAGGTTGGCGCCGATGAGGGCGATGATGCCCCACGGCTCCGGCAGCGTCACGTTCGATCCTGAGACGTGGGCCTGCGAGAACGAGATCGCCGCGAGCACGAGGCCGACGAACATGCCCGCTGAGCCCCAGAGCAGCAGGGGCTTCCTGCCGACCCTGTCGACGAACAGGATCGCCACGAACGTGAGCACCACGTTGATGACCGACGTGATGACCGAGGTGACGAACGAGTCGCTCGCACTGAAGCCCACCGACTTCCAGAGCGTCGTGGAGTAGTAGAAGATCGCGTTGATTCCGACCAGCTGCTGGAAGGCGGCCATGCCGAGGCCGACCCAGAGGATGGGCTGGAGCCCCCACGCCTTTCCGCGCAGATCGCGGTACTGGGCGCGACGCTGGCTCTCCAGGCTGTCTTCGATCTCGCCGATGCGCTGGTCGATGTCGATGGCGCCCGTCACGTCTCGCACGACGGCCTTCGCCTCGTCGCGACGGCCCTTGCGCACGAGGTACTGCGGTGATTCCGGAATCGAGAGCGAGAGGATCCCGTAGACGACCGCCGGGATGACTCCCACCAGGAGCATCCAGCGCCATGCGGGAAGCCCGAACCACAGTTCGCGGAGTGCATTGCCCTGGGATCCCGCGAGGGCGGCATCCGACAACAACGCCAGGAAGATGCCGAGAGTGATCGCAAGCTGCTGGAGCGAGCTCAATCCGCCGCGGAGCTTTGCCGGCGCGATTTCGCCGATGTACGCCGGTGCGATCACGGATGCCGCTCCGATCGCGAGCCCGCCGATGAATCGCCACACCATCAGGTCCCAGTCGGCGAAGGAGAGGCCGGACCCGAGCGAGCTCACGACGAACAGGATGGCGGCGATGACCATGACGGCCTTTCGGCCCCAGGCATCGGCCAGCTGACCGGCGAACCACGCTCCGATCGCGCATCCGATGAGTGTGATCGCGACGGTGAACCCGACCAAAGCCGAGTCCAGATGGAAGGTGCTCTGAATCGAGTCGACCGCGCCGTTGATCACGGAGGTGTCGAATCCGAACAGCAAGCCGCCCAGTGCAGCCGCGATCGTGATACCTAAGACCTTGCCCCTGTGTGCCGTTCCGGTCGTGGATTCGGCGTCGGTGTCCTGCGCAT
>JBQCJQ010000149.1:0-6107 GCA_051952615.1 Humibacter sp. | reverse complement strand
GACCGTGGTGGCGACCGCGGGCGAGCGCGACCTAGCGCGCCTGGCCGAAGCCGGAGCGATCGGACTCGACTATCGCGACCCGGGCATCGACGACAGCATCGCCGCTGCGTTGCCGAACGGGGCGGATGTCTGGCTCGACACCTCAGGCAGCCTCCGCCTCGCGCAGGCGGTTCCGCTTCTCGCCGAGCGCGGACGCATCGTGCTGGTGGCCGGAGTCACCAGGCGCGACGAGCTGCCGTTCGGAGAGCTGTATACGCACGACCGAGGGATCGTCGGCTTCGCGATCAGCAACGCCAGGGTTGACGAGCTGCGCAGAGCCGCCGACGCCGTCGGGTCTGCCGTCGCCGCCGACGCTCTACCCGCCCCCGTGGTCGAGCGGCGGCCACTGGAGCAGACGGCGCAGGCGCACGCGGATGTCGAGGCGGGCGCCACGAACGGCCGACGCCTGCTCATCGTGCCCTGACGGCACGGCGGTTCATCTGGACGTGGACCGGATGACCTGGCACCTGGGACAGAAGTGCGACGAGCGGTTCATGAACGGGCGACGTGCGATCTTCGTGCCGCAGCGGCTGCAGCTCTCGCCCTCTCGCCCGTAGACCTCGAGACTGTGCGCGAAGTATCCGGACGCACCGTTGACGTTCACGTACTGGGCGTCGAAGCTCGTGCCGCCCTCCGCGAGCGCCTTCTGCAGCACGAGTCGCACCTCTGCGAGCAGCTCACGGGCCTTGCGACGCGAGAGCGTCTGCGTGGGCTGCTCGTAGTGCACCCTGGCGGCCCAGAGCGCCTCGTCCGCATAGATGTTGCCGACTCCGCTGATCAGCGTCTGGTCGAGCAGTGCACGCTTCACGGTCGTGCGTCGCGTGGCGAGCGCACGGAGGAATCCCTCATCGTCGAATGCCGGATCGAGCGGGTCGCGGGCGATGTGCGAGACCTGGCTCGGCACCAGGGAGAGGTCGGTTCCGAGCCCGCCCGGCGCGCCGTCGACGGTCGGAATCAGGGTGTCGACCGCCAGCGACCCGAACGTGCGCTGGTCGACGAAGTGCACGGCGAGCTCTCCGTGCTGTGGATGCTCCAGTACCAGTCGCACACGCGCGTGCCGACCGGCGGGGTCCCCAGCCTCACGGAGCAGCACCTGTCCGCTCATGCCGAGGTGGATGAGCAGGGCGCCCTGTGCCTGCGCCTCGACGTCGGCGGCGATCGGCAGCCACAGGAACTTGCCCCGTCGTGCCGCTCCGAGCATCCGTCTGCCGGTGAGCAGCGCAGGGAGCTCGCCGACCGTTCGGTCGTGCCTGGTGATGCCGCGTTCGTCGAGCACCTCGACGGAGGAGATGGTCGCCGAGGTCACGGCCGGTTCGAGACCGGCACGCACGACCTCGACTTCGGGAAGCTCCGGCACGTCAGTCGCGACCGTTGGCCAGCGTCCACGCCTTGAGCGCGGCAGCCATCTCGGCGTTCTTCTTGCTCGTGCCCTCGCCCTCGGCGGTCACGACGCCGTCGACCGAGACGACGGCGTGGAAGGTCTTGTTGTGGTCGGGTCCGCTGTCGGTGACCGTGTAGTGCGGCGCGGGTGCGCCGTGCCGTGCCGCCAGCTCCTGAAGGCTGGTCTTGGGGTCCATGGCTGCGCCGAACCGATCGGGGTCGTCGAAGAGCGGCCCGATGAGCCGAAGCACGAACTCGGTGGCGACGTCTCCCCCGGCATCCAGATAGACGGCGCCGATGATCGCCTCGACGGTGTCGGCGAGGATGGACGACTTGTCGGCTCCCCCGCTCTGGGTCTCTCCCCTGCCGAGCAGCACGAACCGCCCGAGGCCGATGCCCCTCGCGACCTCGGCGAGGGCGACGCTGCTCACGAGCGACGCGCGACGCTTGGCCAGTCCGCCTTCGTCGACCCGCGGGTTGTCGCGGAACAGCTTGACCGTGACCGCCTGACCGAGGATCGAGTCGCCGAGGAACTCGAGGCGCTCGTTGGTCGGGATGCCGCCGTGCTCGTACGCGTACGACCGGTGTGTGAGCGCGAGGGTCAGCAGCTCGGGATCGATGTCGATGCCCAAGATCTGCTGTAGCGCACGCGACTGCAGGACGGCCCGATCGGACCGTCCTGCATCGGCTGCGTTGGCCGTGTCGCTCGACACGACCTTAGACGTCGGCGACCTTGCGGCCCTTGTACTCCAGGAACAGCGGGGTACCGGCCGAGTCTTCGACGACCTTCGCGTGATGCGGAAGGCTGTAGGTCACCTTGCCGTTCTCGATGGTCTTGACCAGGTTGGGAACCTGAGCCTTCCACTGCGAGCGGCGGGAGTGCGTGTTGGAACGCGACTTCTTCCTCTTGGGAACAGCCATGATCTCTACTCTTCTCTGTCTGGGGAGCCGGCGGGGCCGGCCACGTCGTCGGAAGCAGGAAAGTCCGCGAGCGCAGCCCACCGCGGGTCGGTGGTCTTCGTGGGTTCGCGATCCGGCAGATCGGCAAGCCGTTCGCCGGTCTCTGGGTCGAGACCTGGGCAATCCGGCCGGCACACCGGCTGGAACGGCAGTGACAGCACCACCGCATCCCTGACAAGAGGTTCAAGATCCACGTGGTCGTCGTGAACCTCAAAGTCAAAAGCTTCCCCAGAAGAATACGCGAAAAGCTCCTGGAAGTCGACTTGGACACTCTCGGCGATGTCGGTCAGGCAGCGGCCGCAGACGCCTGTCGCGACGGTCGTCACCTCACCGGACGCGAGGACGCCCTCGTGCACCGACTCGAGCCGCAGCTCGAGGTCGATCGGGGTTCCGGCCTCCACGCTGATCAGCCCTTCGCCGAGCTTTTCGGGAGAGTCGACGACGATCGATTCCTCGCGCATCTCGCCTGGGCGATGCAGAAGGTCGCGCACGTTGACGGAATACGGATTGCGTACTGGAGCAGACACGAACCAGCATTCTAGCGCGGCGGTTCCGATCGCAGGCCGCCCGCTGTCAGCTGCTGAATCGCGCCGCTCCCGGCGATCGAAGGCGTCCCTCGAGCAGCGAGACGGGTGCGAGCTGGGCGCGAACGCGACGCGCCCATCCAGCCGTCGCAGCCAGCGCCGCGACCACGGCGACGACGTCGGCCGCGAGCTGCGGATCGGCATAGTTGCCGGTGCGCGGTGCGAACCGATCACGTTCGATCGCGTCGATCAGCTCATCCAATGCCACAGATGCGGCGGTTCGCGCATCGGTGTCGGGTGCCCCTGGCGGGGCCTCCTCCCACGTTCGCCTGAGCCGTTCGGCGAAGACCCTTGGGGTCTCGGTCGGCGGCACGGCGAGGCCCAGATCGAGACAGGATGCACGCAACTCGACCCACATCGTCGCGACCTTGCCCCCACCGTTGCTCACGGAGGCGAGCCGGGACGCTCGCAAGCGCCTGCGCACGATCATGGGCGTCAGCAGCAGTGCCAGCACGACCAGAATCACCGCGGCCACGCTGCCGCTCGATGAGATGGCGGTGGCCGTCGGGTCATCCGGCGATCCCGTGGTCGCGGGCGCGTCGGTGGCGAGCTTCACGCCCCTGCCGCCGGTCGGAGTGGCCGTGGCGGTCGATGCCGATTGGGGCTGAGCGGCCTGCGCCGTCTCGTAGTCCGGAATGGAGCCTCGGCCGACAGTCGGCTCGAACGGCACCCAGCCGACTCCGGGGAAGAAGAGCTCCGGCCACGCGTGCAGGTCGTCGGAGCTGACCGAGTAGACGCCCTTCGAACCGGATGCACCGGTCTGGGTGCCCGGCAGGTACCCGACCGCGATCCGTGCGGGGATGCCCAGATCGCGTGCCATGAAGGTCATGGCGGCCGCGAAGTGAACGCAGTAGCCGGCCTTCTGTTCGAGGAACGTCGCGATCGTGCCTGGCGTGTCGCCGTCGTAGCCGCCGTCCTTCGGCGCGTTGAGCGAGTAGCGGAACTGGCCGTCATGGAAGTATGCCTGCAGCGCCACCGCCTTGTCGTACGGTGTGACGGCGCCCGCAGTGACGGACCGCGCCGTCGCGGCGATGATCGCCGGTGCGTTCTTCGGCACGAGCAGGTCGTTCTCGATCGAAGCCGGGTAGTCGTTGCCGGCGTCACGGAGTTGCTTCGCCGTCGGTTCGAGGCTGCGCGAGACGACCGTGTACTGCTGGTTCACGGTCGTCGCCGTGTACCCCGTGACGGTGAGGTCCTTCTGCTCCCATCCCCAGCTGCCGGCAAGGCCGGTCACGCGCTCCACCGGGTACGGGGCGGGCAGCCAGGAGCTCGTCATGTTCTGCACCTGCACCTGGGTGGTGACCTTCGTCGATTTCACGTTGTCGGTGAGGCCGGGGACCTTGGAGATCTTCGTCGAGGACGTGAAGAACGTCGACGACGAGCGCAGATGGCGCCACACCGCTCCGGAGAAGGCGTCGAGCGTGGTCATCTGCAGGTACCCGGGAGTGGGGTCCGTCGTCGTGTAGTTGATGACGGTCACGGGAAGCGGGCGGCGCAGGTCGGCGCCCAGGTCGATCAGCGGGCTCACGCCCTGGCCGAACAAGACTCCGGACGCCGGAATGGCCTGACGACCCACCTGCTGGAATCCGGGCGCCGTGGTGCCGATCACCAGCGCGACCACGATCGCGCCGGCCGCGATCGCAAGGGATGATCCGAGCTCGGCGCCCGCACCGCGTGTCGAGCGCACGTCAGCGCGCAGCAGCAGCAGGTAGGCGACGAGGCAGAGCGCCAGCGCCAGCGGAGCGATGCCGCCGTTGAGCAGCGAGGCGGGGGCGCTCAGCGCCGCGACGACGAGCACCCCGACGAATGCTGGGCGGTGCAGCACGACGGCGAGCAGGTCCGCCGTCCAGGCGATGACCCCGCCGGCCGCGACCATGAGGAAGAGGAACTCCGGGATCGGATCGGCGGGCACACCCTGGTTGTAGAACGACACGCGCGCCTCGGTGACGAGCCGCCCGAACTCGCCGACGGTCGCCGGAGTGGGGATGAAGCCGAGCAGAGCGGTGGATGACGCGAACAGCGCCGTCACGAGGAAGAGGAGTGCGACCAGCGAGGCGATGGGGGCCACAGCGCGCGGCAGACGCGTGAGGCGACATCCGACGGCGACACCGAGAACGACGACGGCCGTGAGGATGAGTTCGATCCACCACACCGCCCCGGAGATCAGTCCGCCGAGTGCGACGGTGAGCGCGCCCATGACCGCGAGCAGCGCCACGAACAGCCTCACATCGGTGACGCGCTGCAAGCGCTCGGGCGACGTCACGACGGGCGACGGTGCGGCCGGACGCCACGAGGCGACGGGTGGCCTGCGAGCTGATCCGGACCCGGTGGACCGGGCCGTGTCAACCACGACGCACCGTCGGCGCTTCGATGCCGGCGCGCTGCCAGACGACCGCGGGTGACTCCCCCGGTTGCACGTCGACGCAGGTCCATCCCCTGCGCTCGTAGTGCTCGCGAAGGTCTGGGCGTTCGCCGACGAAGAAGGCCACGGCCGGGTCGCACAGGATGCGCAGGGACGCCGCTGCGGCCAGCTCGTCGTGGTCCCCGTCGACCACCACCACGAATGCCGGGACCGCCTGCGGATTGCGACGCAGGGCTGCGCCGAACACGGAGGACGGATCGGCGTTGTCCCTCGGCACCTGTTCGAGGGCTGCGAGCCCGGCGAGGAGCGTCTGCCCGCCGCCCGGAGGATCGAATGCGGCGACCGGAAGGCCGCCCGTGCCCGCCCGCGCGGTTCCCGCCCGCCCGAGGAGCTGGAGAGGAGCGGTCTCGACCACTCCGAGGGCGAAGCCCTGCCCGACGAGGTGCGTGCCTATGGAGGCGACGAGGTCGATGGCGGCCTCGAAGCGCGGGTTGCGGCCATCCGAACCGGCATGACGGTGCTCGGCCCGCGTGCCCGCGTCGGTGTCGAGCAGCACCCAGGTCTCCGGGTTGCTGCGCGGTTCCTCCTGACGCACCATGAGCTTGTCGTGCCGTGCCGTGGCACGCCAGTGCACTCGTCGCATCGGGTCGCCCGGGCGATACTCACGGGCGATCAGCTCGTCGGCGTTGGGGATGCTCTGCTTGACGAGCTCATGCTCGTAGCCCTCGCTGCGGGAGAACTCGAACTCCGCCTCGGTGAGGTCGAGCGCGCGCGGGACCACG
>JBQCJQ010000148.1:0-7027 GCA_051952615.1 Humibacter sp. | reverse complement strand
GTTCCCGAGCTCGATGTCGCCGCCCATGCCCGCGGTTCGGAGTCGGATGCCTGGCTCGTCGCACTCGAGCAGCTCGACTCCGTGATGTCGTCACTCGCTCGCTCCCTGCGGTCCGGCGAAGGCGCGTTCGTGACGGCCGACCACGGCATCCTCGACGTTCCGGCGACGTCGCACGTCGTGTACGACTCGGTCCCCGAGCTCACTGCCGGCGTCGAGCGCGTCGGAGGCGAGCCGCGGATGCTCCAGCTCTATCTCGGCAACGGCGCGACGGAGGAGCAAGCCGACGGGCTCGCTCTGGCCTGGCAGGAGGCAGAAGGCCATCGCGCGTGGGTCGCCACCCGTACCGAGGCGATCGAAGCGGGATGGTTCGGTCCGATGGTCGATGCTGTGGTGGCACCGCGCATCGGTGATGTGCTCGTCGCGGCCAGAGCCAAGATCGCCTACTACGACTCCACGCCGGAGGGCATCAGGGGCCGCACGATGGTCGGGCAGCACGGTTCATTCACGCCCGAGGAGCAGAAGGTGCCGCTGATCGGCCTCGGCGACTTCGAGCGCTGATCGCCCGTTGTCGGCTGAACATCCGTTGCCGTTGCGCCGGGATTCGGCGCCGGTGTTCAGGCCAGGTCGTCGTCCGTGCGGGCGCCGAAGACGATCTCGTCCCAGCTCGGCATCGACCGTCGCCCGCGCTTGGCGCCACGAACCGGACCCGTCGTGTTGCCGGTCTCGGCAGGCGCGGCCGGCTGTGTCGCGGCGGGGGACTCGCCCGAAACCACCGTGTCAGGGCCGTCGAAGGTGTCAAGAGGGATGTCGACCGCCTGGGGCGCAGAGTCCCTGAGTCCGGCCGCCTCTCGCTCGCCTCGGCGCTTCCGCAGCGCCTCGAGAAGGTCCGCGGTCTGATGCACATCGCGAGGTTCCTCGTCGTCTGCACGCTTGATCGCTTGCACGGCGATGGAGTTGTTCGCGGTCTGCGGGCCGCGAGCCACCGGCGACTCCGCCCTGGAAGCCGAAGAAGTGTCGTCGAAGGTGAACGCTCCGCTGTCGAAGCGGGACTCGTCGGGAACAGCCACCACGGGAGCGACTGCTCGCAGGCGGGGGATCAGCCCGGTCTGCAGCTCGCCCTGCTGCGAGAGCGTGTGAGCGTCGGCGTTCGACGGTGCAAGGGCGAGTTTGCGAGGCTCGAAACTCCAGCGTGCGTCGTGGTCCACCTCATCAGAAGCGAAGGTCAGCTTGACGACCCAGCCGCCTTCCGGCTCCTTCCAGCTGGTCCAGCGCTCGCTGTTCGCTCCCAGCGCCGAGAGCCGCTCCCTGATGACGGAGCCGAACGTGTCGCCGTCGCTCAGGGGGTCGATGTCCGCCCCCGTACGCACGGGAACCGAGAGGGCGGAGGCCACGATGTGCTCTCGCTCGGCGATGATCGGACCCTCGAACCGCTCGACATAGCCGATGGCCGCCCCCGTGAGCTCGGCGACCTCCTCGGCTGAGAGTCCGGACCGAATGTGCGCCTGAATCTCACGCGGCGAAACCTTCGGCCCGTTCACAGGTTCCGGCTTGAGCTGACGCAGTCGAGACTGAAGCATCTCGTCGATGGCGATGCGGAACCGCTCACCACTGTCGTTCACGGCGAGCAAGGCGCCGTTCTCGACGCCGATGACCTTCAAATCCTGCATGCGAAACGCCTCTTTCGACCTGGTTGCGTTCGACGTCCACCCTGCCATGAGAGGAGCCCAAACCCCGGGAATAACCGGGGCGTGCCGGAAGTTGATCGGTTGCGCAACCCCAATGGGGGAGACGGGCACCGTGGCGTGTTTGCTATTCCAGGGTGCTTGTTGCAAACTATGGCCGCCGATTTCTTCGGCAGCAGCTAGATGAGAAGTGGATGGGCATGGCAACCGATTACGACGCTCCCCGCAAGACCGACGACGACTCGGAGTCGATCGAAGCGCTGAAGGAGCGGGTTCCGGACAAGATGTCCGGGGTCGTTGACGTCGATGATGCCGACAACCCCGGTGGATTCGAGCTGCCCGGCGCCGACCTCTCCGACCTCGATCTCGACGTCGTCGTCCTGCCTCCGCAGGCCGATGAGTTCACGTGTGTGAGCTGCTTCCTCGTGAAGCACCGCTCTCAGATCGACCACGAGACCAAGCTCGGGCCGATCTGCGTGGAGTGCGCGGCCTGACGAACGATCAGGAAAGTGGAGCCGGCGGCAGATTGTCGCCGGCTCTGTCGTTGACGGCCCTGGCGAACTCCGTCGGGTGCCGCGTCGAGAGCAGCCAGTACGGTGCGGGGTCGTTCTCGTCGAGAATCGGGATCCGCACCACGCCTGTGGCCCAGCCCCTGATCAGCAACCAGGCCCGAGCGTCGAGCAGACGTCCTCGTTGAAGACTCGCCTCGCTGCCCTCGAAAGCCTGGGCAACGCCGAGATAGTGCCGTTCGATCTGCGCTTTTCCCGCGTGCAGCTCGTCGTCGGTGAGCTCGATGGTCGGGGAGCCGATGATCAGACCGAGCACGCACGCCGCGTACAGCACGATCGCGCAGATGATGCCGACCGTCATGTTGATCGGCGCGAAAACGATGATGCTCGCGGGGATGACGAGCGCTGTTGCAACGAACAGCCAGGGGGCGGCCCACAGCCGCTCTCGGTACACGGTCATGGGTCTATTCGACCAGAGTTCTGCACTACCCTCGACACGTGACCGAATCCGTCGACGTGCTGACCACGGCGCTGGAGCCTCCTCGATACGCCCACGACGACGACGCGGGAGCCGATCTGTGCTCCAACGAAGCCGTCACGCTCGCCCCCGGTGAACGGGTGACGATCGGCACCGGCGTCGCGATCGCCCTGCCCGTCGGGTACGCGGCGTTCGTGGTCCCGCGCAGCGGTCTCGCCGCGCGGCATGGCATCACGATCGTGAACTCGCCGGGCACCGTCGATGCCGGCTATCGCGGTGAGATCCGGGTGACGTTGCTCAACACCGACTCGACGACGCCGTATGCCGTCGCGGTCGGAGACAGGATCGCCCAGCTGATCGTGATGCCCGTGACCAGAGCGACCTTCCGTCCGGTGGAGTCCCTCCCGGACAGCGAACGCGGTGCTGGCGGATTCGGATCGACGGGATACACCGCACTTCAGTCAGGAGAACACGCGTGAGCGACATAGGCGACACCGGCCAGGAGGAATGGGAGAAGTCCGCACCGGAGAACCGCGAGGTCGAGGGCCCGTTCGACGACAGCGAAGCGAACCCCGTGCGGCCCTACATCGACCTGGGCGGCGTCAAGGTGCTGCCTCGCGACGGTCTACAGCTTCGCCTCGAAGTGGAGGAGGAGACCGGTCGCGTCGTCGCCGTCGGCCTCGACCTGGCAGGGTCGACCCTGCAGGTGCAGCCCTTCGCCGCCCCTCGCACGAGCGGCCTCTGGCACGAGATCCGCGCGCAGATCGCCGACCAGATCCAGCACCAGGGCGGCCGTACGAGCGAACGCGACGGCGTCTTCGGCCCCGAGCTGGTCGCAGAGATCCCGATCGCCCAGCCCGGAGTGCCGGGGGAGACCCGGATCGCACGGTTCATCGGCGTCGACGGCCCGCGCTGGTTCCTGCGCGGCGTGATCGCAGGCGACGCCGCCATCGATCCGGCGGCCGCCGAGGAGAT
The DNA here is from genome assembly GCA_051952615.1 of Humibacter sp. GTDB lineage: Bacteria > Actinomycetota > Actinomycetes > Actinomycetales > Microbacteriaceae > Humibacter. The sequence goes on along the minus strand of JBQCJQ010000148.1, from coordinate 3,383 downwards.
CGACGACCTGTTCCGCAGCGTCGTCGTGGTGCGCGGCAACCAGCCGATGCCGCCGCGCGACCTCATTCCGCTTCGCATGCCGGCGACGCCGAGCGACGCGTGAGCCCTGAGAACGACGTGACAGCCGAGAGCAACGTGACAGCCGAGAACGACGACCGCACTCCGGATGACTCCGAGGCGAATCCGCTGGCTTCGTCGATAGCGCGTGCCGCGAGCCAATCGGGCCTCGGCGCCCTCTCCGGGTCCGACGCACCCACCGGCAAGGCGCTCCTCGCCGCCATGGGCGGCGTCCGTGGGCTCTGCGAGACGATCCTGCCCGGCCTGCTCTTCCTCATTCCCTTCACCATCCTCACGAGCATCCAGCAGCCATGGGCGCAGCAGGCCGCGATGCCGGTCTCGCTCGGGGCATCCGTGGCCGTCGCGCTCGTCTTCACCCTGATCAGGGTGTTCACGAAGACGCAGGCGACGCAGGCGGTCGCGGGGCTGATCGGTGTCGCCGCTTCCGCGATCCTGGCGCTGCTGACCGGAAACGCGGCGAACAACTTCGTGCTCGGGTTCGTCATCGACGCCGCCTACGGCCTCGCGGTGCTCATCTCGATGCTGGTGCGCTGGCCGTTGCTCGGGCTCGTCATCGGCTATCTGATGGGCGATGGTGTCGCATGGCGGCAGAGCAAGAGCAAGTACCGGGTGATGCAGATGCTGACCGCCTGCTGGCTCGCCCTCTTCGTCGTGCGCCTTGCGGTGCAGCTTCCGCTCTACTTCGCGGGTCTCACCGTCGCGTTGGGCTTCGTGAAGCTCGCGATGGGTCTCCCGCTGTATGCGACGCTGGTGCTGATCTCGTGGCTCGTCACCCGCGCCGTCTACCCGCCGAAGAAGGCCGCCGAGTCCTCGGATGACTGACCGATCGGCGTCAAGCCGCCACGTCGGCGGTGCTAAAGTTATCTCGACGTCAAGATAAATCGAAAGTGCCACGAAGGAGAGGGCAGCGTGTCCGCTGACAGGGTTTCAACAGTGAACAGCTTCGGAGCACGAGACACCATCGTGGTGGGCTCGACCGATTACGAGATCTTCAGGATCGACTCGGTACCCGGCTACGAGAAGCTCCCGTTCAGCCTCAAGGTGCTGCTCGAGAATCTGCTGCGCACGGAGGACGGCGCGAACGTCACCAAGGAGCAGATCACCGCTCTCAGCCAGTGGCAGCCGACGGCCGAGCCCGACACGGAGATCCAGTTCTCGCCCGCCCGCGTTGTCATGCAGGACTTCACCGGTGTGCCCTGCATCGTCGACCTTGCGACGATGCGCGAGGCCGTGAGCGCACTCGGCGGCGACCCGGAGAAGATCAACCCGCTTGCTCCCGCCGAGCTGGTCATCGACCACTCCGTGATCGCCGACGTCTTCGGCACGCTCGGCTCGTTCGAGCGCAACGTCGAGCTGGAGTACGAGCGCAACGGCGAGCGGTACCAGTTCCTGCGCTGGGGCCAGACGGCGTTCGACGACTTCAAGGTGGTTCCGCCCGGCACCGGAATCGTGCACCAGGTGAACATCGAGCACCTGGCCCGCGTCACGTTCACTCGTGAGGTGAACGGCGTGCTGCAGGCCTACCCCGACACGCTGGTCGGAACCGACTCGCACACCACGATGGTCAACGGCCTCGGCGTTCTCGGCTGGGGCGTCGGCGGCATCGAGGCGGAGGCCGCGATGCTCGGGCAGCCGGTGTCGATGCTCATCCCGAAGGTCGTCGGCTTCAAGCTCTCCGGCTCCATCCCGGCTGGCGTGACCGCGACCGACGTCGTGCTCACCATCACGCAGATGCTGCGCAAGCACGGCGTGGTCGGCAAGTTCGTCGAGTTCTACGGCGAGGGCGTCGCCCAGGTTCCGCTGGCGAACCGCGCCACCATCGGCAACATGAGCCCGGAGTTCGGCTCGACGGCGGCGATCTTCCCGATCGACGACGTGACGCTCGAGTACCTGCGGCTCACCGGCAGGTCGGACGACCAGGTCCGCCTCGTCGAGGAGTACTCGAAGGCACAGCACCTCTGGCACGAGCCGTCGAACGAGCCGGTCTTCAGCGAGTACCTGGAGCTCGACCTCGGCACCGTCGTGCCGTCGATCGCCGGACCGCGTCGCCCGCAGGACCGCATCGAGCTCAGCCGGTCGAAGGAGCAGTTCAACACCGATCTGCACGACTACGCCCAGATCGACCACGACATCGTCGACCTGACGATCGCGGAGTCGTTCCCGGCATCGGACCCGGGGGAGCTCTCGCCGGCCGACGAGCACAGCGAGCACGCGCACCACCACCAGAGCCACGCGCCGCACACCGCGTCGCGCCCGACTCCCGTGCAGTACAACGGGGACAGGTTCGTCATCGACCACGGAGCCGTGGCGATCGCCGCGATCACCTCGTGCACCAACACCTCCAACCCCGAGGTGATGCTGGCTGCCGGGCTGCTCGCCCGCAACGCGTCGCAGAAGGGCCTCAAGGCCAAGCCGTGGGTGAAGACCACGCTGGCGCCGGGGTCGAAGGTCGTCACCGAGTACTACGAGAAGGCCGGCCTGACCGGGTACCTCGAAGACCTCGGCTTCTACCTGGTCGGCTACGGCTGCACGACGTGCATCGGCAACTCCGGCCCGCTTCCCGACGAGATCTCGGCCGCGGTCAACGAGAGCGATCTCGCCGTGACAGCGGTGCTCTCCGGTAACCGCAACTTCGAGGGTCGCATCAACCCCGACGTGAAGATGAACTACCTCGCCAGCCCGCCGCTGGTGATCGCCTACGCTCTCGCCGGATCCATGAACTTCGACTTCGAGACGGACGCCCTCGGAACCGACCAGAACGGCGACGACGTCTTCCTCAAGGACATCTGGCCCGATGCCGCCGAGGTGCAGAAGACGATCGACGAGTCGATCGACCAGGACATGTTCACCAAGGAGTACGCGAGCGTCTTCGACGGCGACGAGCGCTGGCGTTCGCTTCCGACGCCGACCGGCTCGACGTTCGAGTGGACCGAGGCCTCGACCTACGTGCGCAAGCCTCCGTACTTCGACGGGATGACCCTGGAGACGACTCCCGTGGTCGACATCGCCGGCGCACGCGTGCTCGCCAAGCTGGGCGACTCCGTCACGACCGACCACATCAGCCCTGCCGGCTCGATCAAGGTCGACAGCCCCGCCGGCCAGTACCTCACCGAGCACGGCGTGGAGCGCAAGGACTTCAACTCCTACGGCTCGCGTCGTGGCAACCACGAGGTGATGATCCGCGGCACGTTCGCGAACATCCGCCTGAAGAACCAGCTGCTCGACGGTGTGGAGGGCGGCTACACCCGCGACTTCACCAAGCCGGATGCCCCGCAGTCGTTCATCTACGACGCATCGCAGAACTA
>JBQCJQ010000147.1:0-2458 GCA_051952615.1 Humibacter sp. | reverse complement strand
CATCCGGTGAGCACCCCTACGGTGACGCCTGCGCCGGCCGCGAGCCCGCTCTCGATGTCCGAGATCGTGTCGCCGACCACGATCATCGAGTCGACGCAGGATGCCCCAGTGCGCAGCAGCGCGGTGAGGGCCATGTCGGGGTAGGGCCGCCCCCGTCCGACGTCGTCGGAGCAGAGCACGACGTCCGCGAGGCTCTCCCACGAGAGCGCGCCCAGGATCGTCTCCATGGTGCGCCTGGTCAGGCCGGTCGTGAGGGCGACGCGAACGCCGCTCTCCCGGAGGACGCGGATGGTGCGCTCGGCGCCGGGGACCGCCTCGAGTCCTTCGCGCTCGGCCAGCTCGAAGAACGCGCCCTCGAACTCGCTCACCGCGCGTCCGGCCTGATCGTCGTCGGAGGCGAGCTCGGCGAACACGTCGCACTTCGCGCGACCGATGTTCTCGCGCACGAAGGCGAGGGCCGCGACTCGATCCTCCGCCGCGGTCGCGATGCCTGCGCGGTCCATCGCCCGCTCGTAGGCGTGCTCGACGAGTCCGTCATCCACCACGGTCGTTCCGGCGAGGGCGAGCACGACGAGCTCGACCTCGATCTCCTCGACCTCGTCGAAGTCGTCGAGTTGCTCGTCCGGGAGGTCGTCGAGGTCGTGGAAGGCCGACTGCTCCGCCGCGCGTCTGCTGACGACGATGTCGTGTGTGCTCATCGAAGACTCCCTCAGCCCTGCCGGCGACGCATAGACGACGCTCGCCGGCTACACAGACTAGGCAGCCGCCGAGAACGCCCGGCCAGCCATCGGTTGCGACGAGGTGAACGGATGTCGAGCGATCACCGATCCAGGCACCGGTAGAATTGCGGCATCCGTCCCGCAAACATCAGGGGGTTCGCCATGCCCACCATCGTCGTCGACGTCATGCCGAAGGCCGAGCTGCTCGATCCTCAGGGCAAGGCCATCGCCGGCGCCCTCGCCCGCACAGGTCGAGGCACCTTCGACGTGCGCATGGGGAAGCGCTTCGAGCTGACGACGGATGGGCCCGTGACCGACGAGCTTCTGGCATCCGTTCGCGAGATCGCCGCCGACGTGCTGTCGAACGGCGTCATCGAGGATGTCGTCGGCGTGACCGTGGTCGAGGCTCAGGGCGCCCAGACGGTCGAGGTGGCCTGATGCGCATCGGCGTCATCACCTTTCCGGGTTCCCTCGACGACAGGGATGCCCGACGTGCGGTTCGCGCGGCCGGCGCCGAGGACGTCGCCCTGTGGCACGGCGATCACGACCTCGCCGGCGTCGACGCGCTCGTGCTGCCCGGCGGATTCAGTTACGGCGACTACCTGCGGTGCGGCGCGATCGCCAGCCTCTCGCCGATCATGAGCGAGGTCATCGACGCCGCGAACAAGGGGATGCCCGTGCTCGGCATCTGCAACGGGTTCCAGATGCTGGCGGAGGCGCACCTGCTTCCGGGCGGGCTGATCCGCAACGACCACGGCGCGTTCATCCGCCGTGACCAGCGCCTGCGCGTCGAGAACTCCTCCACGGCGTGGACCAACGGATTCGAGACCGGTGCGGAGATCGTCATCCCGCTGAAGAACGGCGAGGGCGAGTACGTCGCATCGGCCGAGACGATCGAGCGGCTCGAGGGCGAGGGTCGCGTGGCCTTCCGCTACCTGGGCGTCAACCCGAACGGCTCGATCAACAACATCGCAGGCGTCACGAACGAGCGCGGCAACGTCGTCGGCCTTATGCCGCACCCCGAGCACGCGACGGAACCAGGCTTCGGCCCCGACACCAGGGCCGCGATGCGCTCCGGCGTCGACGGCCTGACGTTCTTCACCTCCGCCATCACGGCGCTGCAGGCCGCGTAGGGGCGCCGCGTAACGCGACCATCCTTGACCCGCCGAGGAGGATGCGATGGCGAACGCGCTGCTGCAACGGTTCGAACCGCTGTTCCGTCGGCTCGACAGGCTGGCGGGCGGCCGGCACTCCGACCTGCGCATCGATGCGGAGCTGCTCGCGCATCCGCGCACCAGGAGGGCGTTCGTCGCGATCGGCTGGCTCCTGGTCGTCGAGTTCGCGATCGGCATCGCCGCCGTCGTCATCGCCCTGGTTCTTGCGGCGGACGGCATCCCGGTGCAGTGGTCGGTGTGGATGCGCACGGTCGTCGTGCTCGGGATGACCGCCACACTGTTCTACTTCGCGTGGCGGGCATCCCTCGGCTACTACTGGGGGTATTCGCGGCTCAGGCTGTTCAGCAAGATCTTCCCCGTGATCACGCTGGTGCTGGCGGCGATCCCTGGGCTCTATCCCCTATGGATGGTCACGGAGCAGATCGTGTTCAGCCTGATCCTGATCGGCGTGGCCGACTACTTGGACTCGGACCACATGCGCGCGACGGTCCCCCGGCCGGGCCGCGGTACGGACGCCCCAGCCGGCACGTAACCACGGGATCAGCACTCGTCGTCCCCAACGTA
>JBQCJQ010000146.1:0-3731 GCA_051952615.1 Humibacter sp. | reverse complement strand
GCCCGCGTCGGCTGGCCTGCCGACCTGCTCGGGTTGCCGCACGAACGCTGGTGGCCCCGGGTGAGCGTGGTCCTCGAGGGTGAGGCGAAGCGGATGACCGACCCCACCGACCCCGGTGGCGATGGCGAACGCAGCGACCTCACCATCGTGCGTGCTACATCCGACGGTGACTCCGCCATCGTGGCGCACACGGGGTCCCTGCCCGACCCCGCTCAAGCCGTCGTCGTCAGCGCCGATCGGGAGTTGGGCGCCCGCGTCCGCGCCCTCGGCGCGTCGGTCGTCGCACCGTCGTCGCTGCTGAGTGCACTCGACCGTCTCGGTTGACCGCGGCGCGGCTCAGACCGAAGCGTCGACCGCGAACGACGCCTTCCACTTGACGAGCGCGCGCACCGTCGAGCTGGTGTCGTCAGCGAGAGCGGCCATCGCGTCATCCGGCACGAAGTAATTCACCGCGACCCATCCGCGCACCGTCTCCGAGGCGTCGGCGGCGAGCTCACGCAACACATCGCAGGGGGTTGCCTCGTTGCGCGCCACGCATCCCCGAACGCCCTCGTCGGGATCGCGCGCCAGGGTCACGAAAAGATCGGCAGGGGTGTTGTAGCTGCTCGCGACGCTCTCCCGGATCTTCGGGTTCTCGCTCGTGGCGAGCACCCTCAGGCGATGGATCTTGCTCTCGGTGACCGGCGGCATCGGGTGCAGAGCGGCCACCTCTTCCGGTGTCAGCATCGAGGGCGCTGCACGGCGCATCGCCGCGCGCTGCGCCGGGGTGTTGAAACGGATGCACGACATCCATCAAGGCTAACCGCGACGACCGACGCCGGACGGGTCCCGTCGTCGGCGGGTCGAGGCTCGACACGGATCCGCACGCGCGGCGCGACGCTCACCGAGCGACGGCTTCGCGTCCCTCCCGACGCGGGAACCACGGCACGATCGGCGAGGTCGTCGCCTGGTACTCGGCGTACTCGGGGTAGCGCTTGCGCGAGATGCTCTCGGTGAACACCGTCGAGCCGATGAACAGCACCGTGAGCAGCACGGCGCCGATGACGGTCCACTGCAGCACGGATGCCGCGGCGATCGCGCCGAAGAAGAACACGACCCACCACTGCGCCTGCTCGAAGAAGAAGTTCGGGTGCCGCGAGAAACGGAAAAGCCCGGACTGCAAGAAACGCGGCCGAGGCTCGCGGCCGGCCGCGACCTCCGCCGCCTTCCAACGGTGGAAGTCCCACTGCTGCTGATCGGCGACCGTCTCGCCGATCAAGAAGACGAGGAAGACCACCGTCGCCACCACATCGAGCAGCCCGAACGGGGTCTGATGCTGGTATGCGGTCCACGCGGGAAGCGTGATCAGGAACAGCAGGATGTTCTGGTAGATCACGATGAACAAGAGGTTGAAGAGGAACCACTTCCAGCCCGCGATCCTTGACCGCAGGAACGCCCACCGGTAGTCCTCGCCGCCCGGCGCGTAGCCGCCCTTGCGCGCGAAGTTGAAGGTCAGCCGCGCACCCCACAGCGTCACGAGTGCAGCCATGACATCCAGCCTCACATCGGCCATCCCCGCAGCGATCGCGTACACCCACACGTAGGCGACGGGAACGAGCGACCAGATGCGGTCGACCCACGAGTACTCGTGCGTGATCACCGAAAGCACCCACGTGACGACGCAGATGGCGGCGAGGATCAGCAGTGAGACGATCACGGGGGACATGCTCCGAAGTCTAGGGCGCACCACGGTCGGTCACGGCGCGCGGATGAGCACACGACGGGCGCACCCGCGTTCTGACTTCGAGGCTGATGCGGCCTAGGATTGCGTGGCGTGGCACAGGCATCCGGCTCGATCTCCACCCGGGTCTTCACCATCCCCAATTGCCTGAGCTTTTTCCGCCTCGCACTCGTTCCGGTCTTTCTCTGGCTCGTCATCGTCGGATGGGATGCCTGGGCACTGGTCGTGCTCATCGTTGCGAGCATCACCGACTTTCTCGACGGTTTCCTCGCAAGGCGCCTCCGCCAGGTCTCACGACTCGGACAGCTCCTCGACCCGGCGGCGGATCGGCTTTACATCTTCGCCGCGCTGATCGGTCTTGCCTGGCGTGACCTCCTGCCGTGGTGGCTCGTCGGCATCATCATCGCCCGCGACGTGATGTTGCTGGTGCTCGGCATCGTGCTCGCCAACCACGGGTACGGCCCCTTGCCCGTGCATCATCTCGGCAAGGTCGCCACCTTCGCACTCCTCGTCGCACTTCCGGTCCTGATGCTGGGCGAGGCGTTCCCCGTCCTGTCGTGGGCGTCCGAGCCGATCGGGTGGGCAGTGGCCCTCTGGGGCGCGTTCCTCTATTGGTGGGCCGGCATCCTCTACGTGATCGAGACGGCGCGTGTGGTGCGACGTTCGTCTGTGACCGAGGCAGCGGCATCCGATACGCTGAATGGTGAGGAGGTCGACGGTGGCTGAGCAGCACGACCCGAACCGCGAAGCACATGCTGCGGGCGACGACACGACGGCAGGTTTCGGCGAGGACTTCGCCGCGGCGATGAACGCCGCCGCGGCAGGCGTAACGGCGGAGGAACAAGAGGCGATCGGCGCGCTTCCGAGTCGGTCCGCCCTGTTGATCGTGAGACGGGGACCCAATTCCGGCGCGCGATTCCTCCTCGACGCCGATGTGACCACGGCGGGCAGACATCCCGATGCCGACATCTTCCTCGACGACGTGACCGTCTCGAGACGGCATGCTGAGTTCATCCGGCACGGATCGGTCTTCGAGGTGAAAGACCTCGGCTCGCTGAACGGCACCTACTTCGATGGCGTGCGCGTCGAGAGCGCCATGCTCACCGATGGCGCAGAAGTGCAGGTGGGCAAGTTCCGCCTCACCTTCTACGCCGCCCGTCCCGATCTGGACGCGTCGGCGCCGGCCTGATGCCCCGCGAGTCGTCACAGGCGCGCGAATCGGCACTCGTCCGTCCTGGGCAGGTGCTGCTCAGCATCGGTCAGGTCCTCTCTCAACTCACTCCCGAGTTTCCCGACCTTGCTCCGTCGAAGCTTCGCTTCCTCGAGGAACAGGGGCTCGTCACTCCAGCCCGCACGGCGTCGGGCTACCGCAAGTTCTGCGCCGAAGACGTCGAACGGCTGCGCACCATCCTCACGCTGCAGCGCGAGCACTACCTGCCGCTCAAGGTGATCCGCTCCTACCTCGCCGAGCAGGATGCCGGACGCACCCCGATCCTCCCGGGAACCTCCGGCCCCGCCAGGCCCACGATGCTCTCGACCGGCCGCAGGTTCAGCCGTGACGAGCTGCTGAAAGAGGCGGGCGCATCCGCCGGCCTGCTTCAGGAAGCGGTCTCGACGTCGCTCATCGTGCCCGCCGACGTCTACGGCGAAGACCAGCTCGCCGTGCTCGAAGCCCTCGTGGACCTGCACCGGCGAGGCATCGAGCCGCGACACCTGCGCGCACTTCGCGCCTCCGCCGAACGCGACATCGGACTCATCGAGACCGCCCTGGCTCCCGTGCTGCGCCGCAAGGATGCCAGTGCTCGCGCGAGGGCGGCCGAAACCGGCCGTGAACTCGCCGACGACCTCGAAAAGGTGCGTTCCAGCATCGTGCGCGCCGCCATTGCAAGGCTCGCGCCGTGATGCGATGGGCACGGCCCGTGCGACACGCCGCACCGTTCGAGCCGATGTCGTTGATCGCCTCCTCCGGCACGGTTACCGTTGAGGGTGCGCGACGTTCTGCGCAAGGCAC
>JBQCJQ010000145.1:0-2412 GCA_051952615.1 Humibacter sp. | reverse complement strand
GGCACCCTTGAGCAGCTCGCCGTGATGCCTCTGCGCCCGAGCGCCGTGGTGCTCGGCAAGATCTCGCCGTACTTCCTGCTCGCCTGCTTCGACATGGCCTTGATCACCACCCTCGGCCTCGTGCTGTTCGGGGTGCCGTTCAACGGCGACCCGCTGATCTTCATCGTCGGGGCAGCGCTGTTCCTTTTCGTCGTGCTGGGCATCGGCGTGCTCATCTCGTCGGTGTCGCGCACGACGGGGCAGGCCATCCAGCTCGCTTTCCTGGTGCTGCTGCCGCAGATTCTGCTCTCGGGCATGATCTTCCCGCTGTCGGCGATGGCTCCCGGCGTCCGATGGATCGGATACTGCCTGCCGCTCACCTGGTTCACGATGATCTCGCAGGGCGTGATGATCCGCGGCGCGAGTTGGGACTCGCTGTGGTTCCCGTTGGTCATCCTGGCCGCCATGGCCGTCGTGATCTTCGGCCTGGCCGTGGTGCGCCTGAGCCGCAGCATCTCTCCGAAGAAGACGCGCGAGCATCCCGAAGCGGATGCCTCACACGACCGCGTCACCGAGGTGGCGTGATGAGCGACCTCACGGTCGGAGTGCACGACCTCACCGTCGAGTTCGGCCACGCCGCAGGCCACACCACCGCCCTCAGGAACGTGACCTTGGATGCCCGACCCGGCCGCATCACAGCAGTGGTGGGTGGTGACGGCGCGGGCAAGTCCACGCTGCTGCGTGTGCTCGCGCATCGGGTGCGCGCGGCGTCCGGCGAAGTGCGCACGGTCGAGCGGGAGCTGCTCGGATATCAGCCTTCCACGTCGGGCGTGTGGCCGAACCTCACCGTCGACGAGAACGTGGAGTTCGTGGGCCGCTCCTACGGCATGTCGACGGCCGCGATTCGTACGCGGTCGAGGGAGCTGCTCGGGCGGGCGGGGCTCGACGGGGTCGGCGATCGGCTGGGTCGCGACCTCTCCGGCGGCATGCGGCAGAAGCTCGGGTTCGTGCTCGCGATCCTGCACGAACCGCGGGTGGTGCTCCTCGACGAGCCGAGCACCGGGGTCGACCCGGTCAGCCGTGTCGAGCTGTGGCGACTCATCAGCGCCACAGCCGGCAACGGGACGGCTGCGGGGGAGACGGTCGTCGTGATGGCCACGACATACCTCGATGAGGCGCAGCGTGCGGCATCCGTTCTGGTGCTCGACGCCGGGCGCGCGCTCGCCGAGGGCACACCGGACGAGGTGATCGCCGCGGTACCGGGCACCATAGCCCGTCTCGACTGCACGGATGACCCACCGGCCGCGCTCGCACCCCGCACCTGGCGCCGCGGCACGGAGCGGCACATCTGGCTTCCACCGTCCGCGGACCAGGCGCCAGCCGGTGTCGATGCCGTGTCGACACCCTCGTTCACTCCGATCGCGGACCCCGACTTCGAGGATGCCCTCGTCGCGCTCTCCCTTGCGGCGGGCGGTGGCGCAGACGACTCCGAGTCGCCGGGAGGCGGGAGTGTCGGGGTCTCGAGACGCGACGCCTCAGGCGGCGCTACTCGACCGGCGGCGGGCGCCTCCGGCCGACCCGCGGCATCCGCGACCGCGGTCACGAAGCGCTTCGGCCACAACCTCGCGCTCGACGATGTCGGGCTCGACGTGCGTCCGGGTGAGATCGTCGGGCTCATCGGCGCCAACGGTGCCGGCAAGACGACCCTGCTGCGCATCATGCTCGGGTTGGAGCGTGCCGACGACGGCGTCGTGCGGCTGTTCGGCTCCGCGCCCGACAACGCATCGCGCCGCAGACTCGGATACGTGCCGCAGGGCCTCGGTCTCTACACGACGCTGAGCGTGAGCGAGAACGTCGCCTTCCTCTCGCGTGTCTATGGGGTGCCGCGACCGGAGCTGCCGGAGTCCCTGCGCGACATCCGTTCGCGTCCCGTCGCCGAGATCGGCCTCGGCAGACAGCGCCAGCTCGCGTTCGCCCTCGCCTTGAGCCATGCACCGGAGCTGCTCGTGCTCGACGAGCCGACCTCGGGGGTCGACCCGCTCGGTCGTGCAAGGCTGTGGGATGTCATCCATGCCCAGGCCGAATCCGGTCGCGCCGTCATCGTGACGACCCACTACCTGCAGGAGGCGGAGCAGTGCACGCGTCTCGTACTGCTCGCGAGCGGCAAGCTGATCGGATCCGGCACGGTCGCCGACCTCACTCGCGGCACGAGTGCGGTGCTCGTGCACAGCGACGACTGGCAGGGCGCGTTCGATGCCCTCGACCGTGCAGGTCTGCCGACGATGCTGACCGGGCGTGACATCCGCGTGGCAGGAACGCCCGAGCAGCTCGTGCGGGATGCCCTCGGCGAGATACCCGCGACCGTGACGCCCGTGCCGCCCACCCTGGAGGAGACGATGGTGCTGCTGGATCGCGACGGCGGCCGAGCACCCG
>JBQCJQ010000144.1:0-2640 GCA_051952615.1 Humibacter sp. | reverse complement strand
GAGCCTGGCGAGCACGGCGATCGCCACGGACCCGACCCCGCCGGCTGCGCCGGTCACGAGCACGTCGCCGGAGTCCGGCGGGACGCCGCCGCGCTCGAGTGCGAGCCCGGCAAGCATGGCTGTGAAGCCCGCCGTGCCGATGGCCGCGGCGTGCGACGAGCTGAAGACATCCGGAATGCGCACAAGCGGCTCGGCGCGAACGGCCGCGAGCTCGGAGAGCCCGCCGTTCTTCGTCTCTCCGATGCCGTCGCCGTTCAGCACGACGCGGTCTCCCGGTGCGAACCGCGCGTCGGCGGACCGCCGCACTCTTCCGACGAGGTCGATGCCCGGGATGAGCGGCGAGGCCCTGAGCACCCCGGGCCGCCCCGCGAGCGCGAGGCCGTCCTTGTAGTTCAGCGTCGAGTGGTCGACCTCGACGGTGACCTCCGCCTCATCGAGGTAGTCGTCGTCGAGCGTGCGCAGCGTGACGGAGTGCGCGACGACGGCTCCGCCCTCGAGCTTCTGATCGACGACGAGCGCGCGGAACGACATGTCCTCAGGCTACGGCTAGGCCACGGCGGCGGCGTTGCCCGTGCGGAAGTAGGCGTTCGACGCCGGCACGTACATCAGGATGATCGCCAGCAGCAGCACCACGATGTCGACGATGTTCCACGACGACGTCGAGTTCCACCCTCCCGCGATCCACGGCCCGATCGTGCCGAGCAGCGACAGGATGCCCAGCACCAGCAGCGTCACGCGCGCCCAGTTGCGGCCGTCGCGCATGCGGTTCACGATGATCAGCGCGATGATCGCGATGATCAGCACGAAGATGGCGAACAGCAGCACGACCGACCCGGCGGCCGCTCCGGCGATGCCGCCGAACACGGCGCCCCCGGTGATGGCGAGAATGCCGACGAAGACGGCGAAGATCGCGCCGATCAGCGACAGGATCGCTCCGATCAGCCAGATCACGTAGGCCGCGGTGACGCTTCCGGGCCGGTGGCGCGCAGGTGTTGCAGTGCTCATGTGACTTCCCCCTCGGTCAGTCGCGATCGTACTCGCCCCCTTCGCCGCGGGTCGAGTACGCGTATCGAGACCCGCCGATCCGGCGTGGGGCGGGTCCCGATACGCGAGTCTCTCAGCGTGTGAAGAGGCTGCCCCCTGCGCGAACGCGGGAGACGGCATCCACCGTCGCTGCGAGGATCAGCACGCCACCGGTGACGGCATAGTTCACACCGGCGGGCAGGTTGAGCAGACCCAGTCCGTTGGTGATCACGGCGATGACGAGCGCGCCGATCGCGGCGTGCATCAGGCGACCGCGTCCACCGAAGAGGCTGACGCCACCGACCACGGCGGCCGCGACACCGCTCAGCACGATCGAGACACCGGCCGACGGGTCGACCGACCCGACCTTCGAGATGCTGAACAGTTGCGAGACGACCGCGAGGAAGGAACAGACGACGAACGCGATCCAGCGGATCCTGATGACGTTCACGCCAGACCTGCGCGCGGCCTCCGCGTTGCCGCCGACGGCGTAGAGGTAGCGGCCGTACTTGGTGCGGTCGAGCACGAAGGTGCCGATCCAGAGGATGGCCAGGGTGATCGGCACGACGATCGGCACGCCCTCCACCTTGATGAACCCCGTGCCTCGGTTCTGGCTCAGCAGCCCGACCACGATGGCGCCGAGCACGGCGACGACGATCACCTTGATCCAGACCAGGATGATCGCCCGGTTCGGCACTCCCGCCCGCGTGCGCCTGCTGCGGTCCCAGAACGAGGTGCCGAGCGAGATCAGCACCATGATCGCGAGCATGACCCAGCCGCCCCAGATGGGCAGGTTGTTGTTCATGATCGCGAGGATGGCCGGGTCCTGCACGTTGTACAGACCGCCGTTGCCGATGATGATCAGCTCGATGCCCTGGAAGCCCAGGAACAGGCCTAACGTCACGACGAACGACGGTATGCCGACTCTCGCGACGAAGAACCCGATGAACGCACCGGTCGCGAGTCCGATCAGGAAGCCGACGCCGAGCGCGAGCCAGGTGTTCCACTTCGCGACGTCGACCAGCACGATGAACGCGCACATCGCGACGCCGCCCGTCACACCCGCCGAGAGGTCGATCTCACCGAGCAGGATGACGAATACCAGCGCCATCCCGAGCATGACGAGCGTCGCGGCCTGCGTGAGCAGGTTGGCGAAGTTGCGCTCCGTCAAGAAGTAGGGGCTGAGGAAGGCGAACAGGATGGCCAGCACGACGAGTCCGCCGATGGCGGGCAGCGCCCCCATCTCGCCGCCGCGGAGGCGCTGGAAGTACGCACGCACCTGGTCACGGACGCCGCCCTCGACGCCGCTGCCGATCATGTCTGCGACGACGGGATCCGGCGCGGCATCCGTGGTCTGTACTTCGCGTTCGGTGGTGCTCATGCCGGTTCTCCTGCGTAGGTCTTGCTGCCGGTGATGTAGCCGATGACGTCGTCGTACGTGGTCTCCACCGTCTTCACCGACGCCACCATCTGGCCCAGGTAGAGCACGCTGATGTAGTCGGCGACCTTGAACACGTCGGCGAGGTTGTGGCTGATGATGATGACCGCGACGTTCTGCTCGGCCAGCCGTTTGACGAGGCTGAGCACCTGTTCGGTCTGAGCGACGCCGAGTGCGGC
>JBQCJQ010000143.1:0-4491 GCA_051952615.1 Humibacter sp. | reverse complement strand
GCGCCGTCGTTGTCCTGCACCTCTTCGAGCGCCACGACGTCGGGCGATGCGAGGTTGGTCACGACGCCCTGCGCGAGCTGCGTGTACTTGGAGGCGGGATCCGACGGTGCGAGGTTCTCGACGTTGTAGGTCGCGACGGAGAGCTGGTCAGCGCCGGCCTTCTTCGCCACCACGGGGGCGAGGCCGCCCGCCTTCACCTGGCCGAGCGTGGTCGCCGCGATCAGATACCCGCCGTACAGCGAGTAGTCGATCGGTCCGACGGTTGCTCCGGTGAAGACGTCGCCGACGGTCACCTGCGGGTTCGACCCGTTGGCCGGCACGACCTCGAGGCGTCCGGAGGGCGTCTGGTTCTCACCGGTCAGCAGCGTTCCGCCGCGGTAGCTGACGTTCTGGTCGGGGTTCGTGGTGATGTACTGCTCGCCGTAGGCGTCGCTCGGGCCCACGACGCGTGCGTCGTTCACCTGCACGAGCATCCCTTCGATCGACTCGTAGTAGTCGAGCGCCGACCGCGTCGGCGTGATCGGGGTGCTCTCGATGTTGCCGCCCTTCAGGTCGGGTGCGTACGTGTCGGGCACCGTTGTCGGCGTGATCACGATCGGGGCGGGCAGGGGGTTGCCGTGCGAAACGACGTAGACCTGCGGGTTCTCGATCTCGGTGATGGAGAGGTTGGATGTCTTCGCAAGCGTGTCCCCGCTGGCGAGCGGGTAGTAGTCCTTCACGCCGCCGCTGACGAGAACGGAGTCGCCCGCCTTCACGCTCGGGGCGCTCCCGGTGTACACGAAGACGCCTTCGCTCGTCGCGGGGTTCGTGTCGGGCTCCGGGTCCTGCATCCAGAAGCCGCGGCTGCTGCCGGAGGTGCGCACCCCTGTGACGATGCCGGGCACGTTGGTGACGTTCTGGTTGTTGAGCGGGGAGACGAAGCTGTCGCCCTGGATGTCGTGGATTCGCGTCGTCCCCGGCGTGGGCGGCGTCTGGTCTCCTCCACCACCCTGGTCGGCGGTTGCGGCTCCCGGGGTCGGGGCGGCCGCTGTGAAGTCGGTCGCATTGTCGTCGGTGTCGGCGGCTGCGGCGCGCTGAACGGACTGCGTGTTCGAGGCTCCCGTCGCGGGGGAGCCCTCGGCGAGCGCCGCGGTCCCGAAGCCGACGAGGTCGACAGACGCCGCCTCGCAGGAGGCCGGGTCGGAGCACGTCAGAGCCGTCGTGCCGGAGACCAGCGCGACGGTGCCGTCGGTGGCCGACATCGCGATGGAGCCGCTGGCGTCGGTCTGGGGAAGCGGCGTCGTCCCTCCGGTGCCCTTGGCCTCGGCGACGACGTAGAACGCACCCGGCGCGATGCTGCCGGCCAGCTGCGTGACCTGCCAGGTGCCCGTTGCGGCCTTCGCGTGGTATTGCACGGACCATCCGGTGAGATCGACGGCCGACGAGCCGCGGTTGGTCAGCTCGACGAAGTCGTTCGTGTAGGTGGAGCCTGAGTTGCCGCCGCCTCCGTAGACCTCGTTCACCACGACGGTGCTCGACGGCTGTGCCTGTGCCGCCGTGGTGACGGCGAGAGATCCCGAGATCACCCCGAGAACGGCGACCGCGACCGCGGCGCCTCTCGTGGCTCGTCCGATGTGTGTGCGCATGCCTGTTCCCCTTCGACGCGTGTCACCCAAGCAGGTGACAGTGAACCCTGAGTGACGGCTGCGCGAAAGCTTTTCGTCAGTGTTGCTCATCCGAGCACTTTGCTATCGGCGTCGGGTCTCGCGTCCGAGCCCGCGGTGCCGATACTGTGGGGCGCAACGCGCCGCCCACGAGGCGTGCCGCCCCCCGAGGAGGATTGAGATGAGCTCGACCGCGCGCCGCCCAGCCAGTGTGACCCTGATCGCCGTGCTCGCATGGATCGAGGGCGCATTCGACATCATCGCCGGCGTTCTTCTGCTGGTGTTTCAGAACCAGCCGAGCGTGAAGGCCGCCTGGTACGGACCCACCGCGCTCGTCACGTCGGCGATCGTGGCCATCCTCTTCGGCCTCATCGTGGTGCTGATCGCGGGCGGCCTGCTCCGGGGATCTCGCGGTGCGCGCATCATCGTCACGGTGGTCCAGCTGCTCGCGATCGTCGCCGACGCGTTCACCGCGTTCGCCTCACCGAGCCAGTTCGCCTGGGCGGCGATCAGTGCGCTCATCTCTCTGATCATCATCATCCTGCTCTGGACCGGACGGGCGAACGACTTCTTCCGCTCTCACTGAGCCTTGACCTTGACCATGAGGTCAAGGTTTACCGTGGTGGCCTACCAGGGAGGCACATCATGAGAATCGGCGAGGTAGCGGAACGCGCGGGCGTGACGGTGAAGACCGTTCGCCACTACGAGTCCCTCGGGCTGATCGCTTCGTCGCGGCTGCTGAACGGCTATCGCGACTACGACGACGAGTCGGTCAGGCTGGTCGCCGAGGCGAACGCGCTCGGCAGGGCGGGCATCCCGCTGGAGAGGACACGACCGTTCCTCGACTGCCTCGCCGCCGGCGGCGAGCACGCCGACGACTGCCCGGCCACCCTGCCCGCCTACCGGGAGGCGATCGCGGAGCTCACCTCGCGCATCGACGAGCTGCAGCATCGCCGTGCGGCGCTCGAAGAGCTGCTCGAGAGCGCGGAGGCCCGGACGGAGGCGGGATGCCAGTTCGCTGCGTCATCCGCGGTGCTGGGAGGCGCCCGATGATCGCCGTCGACGAGTCGGACTTCCAGTCGGTCGTCGACTCGGTGCAGACTCCCGTTCTCGTGTACTTCTGGGCGACCTGGTGCGGGCCGTGCCGGGTGCTCGGACCCACCCTGCAATCGATCGAGGATGACGCAGCAGGCGCCTTCACGGTGGTGAAGGTCAACGCGGACGACAGCCCTCGCCTCGCGGCGGAGTTCCGCGTGATGGCGGTGCCGACGATGAAGCTGCTCATCGACGGACGCACGGAGCGCACCATCGTGGGGTCCAAGCCGCGCGCCGCGCTGGAGTTCGAACTGGCGAGCGTCCTGCCTCGGGGGACAGACGCGCGCGCCTGAGGCAACTAGCGTTGGCGGCATCATCAGACGAAGGAGCCGATCATGGCCGTCACCCTCAACCCCTACCTCAGCTTTCGCGACGGTGCGCGCGAGGCGATGGAGTTCTACCAGACCGTCTTCGGCGGTGACCTCACGGTGAGCACCTTCCGCGACCTCCACTCCGACGAGGACGAGAGCGACCTCGACAAGGTGATGCATTCCCAGCTGGTCGCGGCCAACGGGATCACCTTGATGGCGTCCGACACCCCGAAGCGCATGGAGTACACGCCAGGCGCATCGATCAGCGTGTCCCTGAGCGGTGACGACGAGCCGGCGCTCCGCGGCTACTGGGACGGGCTCTCGCAGGGCGCAACCATCGTCGAGCCGCTGGTCGAAGCGCCGTGGGGCGACTCGTTCGGAATGCTCGTCGA
This sequence comes from Humibacter sp., assembly GCA_051952615.1. Classification (GTDB taxonomy): domain Bacteria; phylum Actinomycetota; class Actinomycetes; order Actinomycetales; family Microbacteriaceae; genus Humibacter. The sequence continues at coordinate 1,050 of JBQCJQ010000143.1, read as the reverse complement.
TCGTTTCGGCGTGAACTGGCTGGTCAACATCTCGGCGTCCTGAACGGACCCGATCAGACCAGGCGGGTCAGCTCCATGACGAGCAGGCTGGAACGTGCCGTCGCGACGAGTGCACCCCTGGCATCCGTCACCTCGCCCGTGGCGAAGATGACGCGGCGACCCGGCTTCGTCACCGTCCCGACGGCTCGCAGCGGTCCGGAGTCCAGGGTGACCGGGCGCAGGTAGTCGACGGAGATGTCGATCGACGTGTAGCCGTACCCCGCCTCCAGGGTGGTGTGCGCTGCGCATCCCAGAACCGTGTCGAGCAGGGTGCAGACAAGTCCGCCGTGCACGACGCCGATCGGGTTGTAGTGCGACTCGTCTGGCAGGCACTGGAACTCGACCGTTCCCTCGCCGACCTCGACGATCGCCATGTTCATGGTCGCGCAGATCGGGGGAGCAGGCAGCTCGCCTGCGGCCATCGCCCGCAGGAAGTCGGCTCCGCGCAACTCACGTCCAGCGCGCGCGAGGGCGTGCGGGTCTTCCCATTCGATGGTGCGGGTCCGGGTGACGGATGACATTGCCTTCAGCCTTTCCGCGCGGCCCTGCGCGCACTCGTCAGAGGCTACCGGCCTCGCCCGAGACGGCGGTCGTCGGTAGTCTGGCCGCGGGACGGGGCCGCCGGTGCCCCGACGACCACGACGACACGGGGGATGCCATGGCCGACGACATCACGCTGGAGGTCGACGGGCCGAACGGCTCCCGGTCGGTGCGCATCAGCCACCCGGAACGTGTGGTGTACCCGGAGCCGGGCATCACGAAGCTCGACCTCGCGCGCTACATCCTCGCCGTCGCCGAGCCGTTCCTGAAGGCGAACGGGGATCGTCCGGTGTCGCTGCAGCGATTCCGCGACACGATCGACGGCGAGCAAGTCTTCTCGAAGAACCCGCCGCGCGGAGCGCCCGACTACATCCGCAGCGTGAAGGTCGTCTATCCCAGCGCGCGCTCGCACCCGCAGCTCGTGCTGGACGAGCCGGCGTCGGCGGTGTGGGCCGTGCAGATGGGCACCGT
>JBQCJQ010000142.1:0-27145 GCA_051952615.1 Humibacter sp. | reverse complement strand
GCGTCGTAGATCGCGGGGTAGAACTGATCGGTCTGCGGCGTCGCGAACAGGTAACCCGGGGAGAGAATCGCTCCGCTGTTCTGCCAGACGTCGAGCTTCGGTGACGTGACCATCGTGCTGGAGAACCGTTGGAGGGTATAGGACGGCGCAGCGCTGGCGGTGGATGTCGGAGTAGGGGTCGCACCGCCCGCACGGGTCGCAGCCCTCGCAGCACCGACACCGCCGAGTGCGCCGGCGATGCCGACCGCGAGGCCTCCTCCCGCGAAGATCAGATCACGTCGGCGCACCCCATGGGTGCTCTGTTCGGGGTCTTCGGGTTGAAGAGGAGGCATGATCGGACCACATTATGACCTGTGAATATGCACAGGCTATGGATCTGCCCATAGTGGCGGATGTGCGCAGTCACGCCATCGTCGCGTCGAGCTCCCGCCGGGCATCCGCATAGGCGGTGAGCAGTGTTTCGCCGACCCACTCCGTGCCGCGATAGAGGTTCTGCTCACCGATCTCCGCGGCCAGCCCGCTCGTGATGAGCTGGTCGTAGACACGTTTCTCGCTCACCACGAGCTTGAGGGTCGAGTCGGCGTCGGCGAGCGATCGGTGCAGCCGTCTCAGCACCTCGATGAGCGCGAGCCCGATCTCGTCCGTGCCACGTAACCGCACGATGACCACGCACGGACCCGATGCCGCGGTCACCGCGGGAAGCTGCTGCTCGAGGATGGGAGCGCTCGCGAAGAAGAGGCTTCCGTACGGCTGCAGCACGACCACCTCGCCCGGGCCGACGGCGCTCGGGGGGTCCGTCTCGCGAAGCCGTCCCTCTCCGGAGACCTCGACCCGCCGCACCCGAACTCGGTTCGACTGCTGCGCCACGTACAGCACGATGCCGAGGCCGACTCCGACCAGCACAGCGAACTGCAGCGGGATGATCAGGGTCAAGACGAACGTGACCGCCATGATCGTGGTCTGCAACGGCCCGCTCTTGATGACCGAGAACACCCGGCTGGGCTTGATCGTGGTGATGCCGACGACGATCAGCAGACCGGCGAGGGCAGGCATCGCGACGTATCCGACGGCGGACGAGGCGAGAAGGATGACCACCGCCATGACGACGCTCGCGTAGATCAGCGACATGCGGGACTTCGCGCCCGCAGCGGTGAGCAGACCCGAGGCGGACATCGAGCCACCGACGGGCATCCCTCTGAACAGTCCGGAGACGTGGTTGCCGGCGCCCTGGCCGATGACGTCGCGGGAGGCGTTCGCCGGGCGCCCGTCGGGGGAGGGGATGCCCGCAGAGACGCCTGCGCCTTGAACGAGTCCGACGAAGGCGAGCGATACGGCGGGCAGCGCGAGGAAGGGCACGTCGCCGATGTCGGGCAGAACCGGCGCGGGCAGCCCGCTCGGCACGGAGACGATGTCGTCGAGCACCGAGACCTGACTGCCGACCCAGAGGTTCAGCAGGGCGGCGGCCACGGAGCCCAGCACGACGGCGATCACCAGCCCAAAGCTGCCGACCCGGGTGGGCAGGAACAGCACGATGGTGAGGATCGTCACCGCTCCGACGATGACCGCCGGAAGACTCCAATCACCGATGTGGAGCAGCAGATCGATGGTCTTGACGACCCGGTTCGAGCCCTTCGCCTGGTAGCCGGTCAGATTGCCGAGCTGTCCGAGCACGATGTTCACGCCGACGGCGGTGATGAATCCCGTCATGACCGCCGTCGGCACGAACCGGATCAGCTTGCCGGCCTGCAGCAGGCCGGCGACGATCATCACGATCCCCGTCATGATGGCGAGCGTGTAGAGCGCTCGATCCGGATCCTGGCGGGTCTCGAGCCCCGCGTCGGAGACGATCAGCGACATCGCCCCCGTTGCCTGCACCGCCATGAACGAGCTGCCGGTGAACAGTGCGGCACCCGCCATGCCGAAGAGGTAGCCGTAGAGCCCGGCAAGCGGGTTCACGCCGGCGAGCACGCCGGATGACAAGCCGTCCGGAACGCTCTCGATGCCGAGCACCAGTCCGGCGACCGCGTCCCGCAGCATGGTCTTCGGAGAGAACCAGCGTCTCAGGTCGATTCGCACCAGTTCAGGCTATGGGTCGCACTGCGCATTCACTTCACTCGCAGATCACCCCTTTTGCGGGATGTCGGCCTCCCATCGCGACGAGTTAAGTCGGTCTCGTGTCATCGCCGACACGGTCATTGGCGTGCCCACGATTCGACAGTCCGCCGCGGCAGACAGAGTGAGGAAACAGAACATGTTGCACAAACGGGAATCAGTCAGGGACGAGCTGTTCGACGAGGTCTTCGCCTCGAGCGATCTCTCCATCGCGATGCCGAAGTACCGCATGCCCGAAAAGGAGCATCTCGCGCAGCATGCCTATCAGGTCGTCTCCGACGAACTGATGCTCGACGGCAACTCGCGTCAGAACCTGGCCACGTTCTGCCAGACCTGGCTCGAGCCCGAGGTGCGGTCGCTGATGGCAGAGACGCTCGACAAGAACATGATCGACAAGGACGAGTACCCGCAGACCGCGGCGATCGAGGAGCGCTGCGTGCACATCCTCGCCGACCTGTGGAACGCGCCCGATGCCGTGAACACGATCGGAACATCCACCACCGGCTCCAGCGAGGCGGCGATGCTCGGCGGCATGGCGCTGCTGTGGAAGTGGCGAGCCGCACGCCGCGCGGCGGGCAAGTCGACCGACAAGCCGAACCTCGTGACCGGGCCGGTGCAGATCTGCTGGCACAAGTTCACCCGGTACTGGGACGTCGAGCACCGCGAGATCCCGATGGAGCGCGACCGGCTGCTGATGTCGCCGGAAGAGGTGCTGAAGTACGTCGACGAGAACACCATCGGGGTCGTGCCCACCCTCGGCTCCACCTACACGGGCGGCTTCGAGCCGGTGCAGGCCGTCAGTGCGGCGCTCGATGCGCTGCAGGCGCAGACCGGGCTCGACATCCCGATCCACGTCGACGGCGCCAGCGGGGGGTTCCTCGCACCGTTCACCGCGCCGGAGCTCACCTGGGATTTCCGCCTGCCGCGTGTCAAGTCGATCAACGCGTCCGGTCACAAGTTCGGTCTCGCTCCGCTCGGCGTCGGCTGGATCGTCTGGAGGGATGCCTCCGACCTGCCCGAAGAGCTGGTGTTCAACGTGAACTACCTCGGCGGCAACATGCCGACGCTCGCCCTGAACTTCTCGCGCCCCGGCGGCCAGGTCATCGTGCAGTACTACAACTTCCTTCGCCTGGGTCGCGAGGGTTACCGCAAGGTGCACACGTCCTGCTACGACACCGCGCTGTACCTCGCCGAGGAGATCGGCAAGCTCGGGCACTTCGAGATCATCAACGACGGCAGTCCGGAGAACGGCATCCCTGCCGTGTCGTGGAAGCTGAAGGAGGGCGTCGAGCATCCCTTCACGCTCTTCGACCTCGCCGACCGGTTGCGGACCCGCGGCTGGCAGGTGCCGGCGTACACCCTGCCGGCGCACTGCGACGACCTCGCCGTGCAGCGCATCCTCGTTCGTGCCGGGTTCAGCAGGGACGACGCGTCGCTGCTGATGGATGACTACCGGGCGGCGATCGCGCACTTCGACCGGCACCCCATCACGGTCGGGATGACCGAGGACGAGGTCGGTTCTTTCCACCACTGATCGACGTCGATTCGGCCCGCCGCCCCTCCTCGGGTGGCGGGTCGATCCGTCTGTCGTAACAACCTGAGAGCGGCACGATGGCACGCTATGCTCGGCGGGTGCGGACGCCCCGAACTCGAGACACGAGACTGCGACGCGAGTCATGGGGCTTCGCGATCGGATCGGCGTTCTTCGCCGTCGGCTCTGTTCCCTGGTACGCGAGCGCCGTCGGCGTCGTCTGGGATTCCGCGACGTTCTTCACCGGTTCGATCTTCTTCACCTTGGCGGCCCTCATCCAGCTCGCGCTGAGTGGCAGGCGTCCGCCGAAGCGGTCGTCGTCGCGCGCCGACTTCGCGGACTGGTGGTCTGCGGCCATCCAGTTCGCCGGGACCCTGCTCTTCAACGTGAGCACCGGGTCGGTGCTCTTCGGCGCGATCAGCAGCACCTCGACGCCGTCGACCGGCTGGACTCCCGACGCTTGGGGATCCGCGGCCTTCCTCATCTCCAGCGCCCTCGCCCTCGTCGCCGCGTATCGTCGGCACGAGTTGTGGGACCACGACGCCCGTACCGTCCACGGCACCTGGCTCAACATGGCCGGCTCGATCGCGTTCGGGTTCTCCGCCGTGGGCGCCTACGTCATCCCCGCGACGAATCAGCTCTTCGATCTGCGCTGGGTGAACCTCGGAACCTTCGTCGGTGCCGTGTGCTTTTTCCTTGCCGCGGTGCTCGCCAGGCGCTCCCTCAAGTACGAGGAGAGCACCTCCCAGACCGCCTAGCGCTGTCGGTGCGCCCTTCGACGTGAGTCGTTGCGAACGGGGAGGGTCTCGACGGAGTGGACGGCCTCGCTGAACCCGAAGACCGGCTCGCCGAGCTCGACATCGGGAAGGCGGCGCAGAATCTCGCCGATCAGCGCTCGCAACTGGGTACGCGCGAGAGCGGCGCCGAGGCAGTAGTGCACGCCTCCTCCGCCGAAGGCGACGTGCCGGTTGGGGCGCCTGGTCAGGTCGAGGTCATGGGGCGAGGGGAAGAGTGACTCGTCGCGGTTGCCGGAGCAGTAGAATAACGCGACCTTGTCGCCGGCTGCGATCGTCTGGCCACCGAGCTCCGTGTCCTGCGTAGCGGTTCGCGCGAAGCTCAGAACGGGGGAGGCGTAGCGGATCAACTCGTCGAAGGCGATGTCGAAGCGCCCCTCGAAGTCCGCCTGCAGCCAGGCGCGCTGTGCTGGGAAGCGCTGCAGAGCGAGGAAGGCGAGGGTGGTGGTCTGGGTCATCGTGTCGTCGCCTGCCGCGATGAGCAGGAGCATCGTGGAGAAGATCTCGTCTTCCGTCATCGGTCGTCCGTCCACCTCTCCGTGCACCAGGGCCGTGATGAGGTCGTCCGCAGGCTCGTGCCGCCTCTCCCAGCAGAGCATGGCGCACAGCTCGCGCAGGTACTCGCCTCGGTTGCCGATGAACTCGGACGCCGGCTGCCCGGAAGTATCCGACGGGATGCGCGTGCGCACGTACTCTCCGGCGAGCCGCACGAAGCGCTCGTGCTCGCCCTCTGGCACCCCGATCAGGTCGGCGATGGTTCGCAGCGGTAAAGGGATCGCGACAGCCTCGACGAAGTCGAACTCCTCGTTCAGCGCGGCGCGCCCGACGATCTGGGCGGCCCGACGTTTCACGTCGTGGTCGAGCCGGGCGATCGCCCGCGGTGTGAAGGCACTGCCGATCAGGCGCCGGTACTCGGCGTGACGGGGCGGATCGGTGACGAGCATGTTGTCCGAGAGCCGGAACGGCGCGGGGCGCACGCCCACCTGGCCGATCTCGGAGCTGAACAGGTGGGCGTGCCTGCTGACCTGCGAGATGGTCTCCGCTGTCGTCACCGCCCAGAAGCCCGCCTCGCGGTAGCGCTTGGGCAGACCGGGGGTGGCGAGCGGTGGGTGCCAGCTCACCGGCGCATGCCGGCGCAACTGTGCGAACGACTCGTCGCGGGAACGGAAGTCGCGTTGCCAGAACGCGATCGACGAGACATCGACGTCGGTGGTCTGTCGATGCGGGGTCCGAAAATAAGACGTGAGCGTCATGAAGCCTCGGCACCTTCGCAGAGTTGGCACGTGCTAACTGGGCTTCATGCTAGCCTGCCGCTTGGCACGAGCCAAGGGCTCTGTCCACACCTGAAGAGAGAGGTTCACCGATGACCGCAGCACTTCCCTCGCCCCGCGTGATCGCATTCGACGCGGGACCCGCCCTGCGCTGGGGGATCATCGGCACCGGCATCGCGCAGCAGTTCGTCTCCGCGATGCACGCCCACACCAACCAGCGGGCGGTAGCGGTCGCCGCACGCGACCCGCAGAAGACGAGGGCGTTCGCCAAGGAGCACGGCATCGAGGTCGTCCACGACGACACCGCCGCCCTCGTGACGGACCCGAACATCGACGCCGTCTACATCTCGACGCCGCACCCGAATCACTACGCACTGACGCTCGAAGCGATCGCGGCAGGCAAGCACGTGCTGGTCGAGAAACCGATCGCGATGTCGGCGGCCGAGGCTCGTGAGATGGTCGACGCCGGCCGTCGCGCCGGCGTGCTCGTGATGGAGGCGATGTGGACGCGTTATCTGCCGCAGTCCGACATCATCCGCCAGGTGCTCGCCGATGGCATCCTCGGCCGCGTGAACGTCGTCGACGCGAACTTCGGATTCGTGGCGCCCTACGCCGACGACAGCCGCATGTGGAACAAGGAGCTCGGCGGCGGAGCGCTCCTCGACGCCGGGGTCTACCCGATCTCGTTCGCCTCCTCCGTGCTCGGCACCCCCACCTCGATCGCGGCGACGGGCACCACGACCTCGACGGGCGTCGACGCGACAGCCGGTCTGCTGCTCGGTCACGCCGACGGCTCGATCGCATTGCTCGCGACGTCGATGGTGAGCTCGGTGCCGACCACCGCGACCATCATGGGCTCAGAGGGCAGGATCGACGTGATCAGCCCCTTCTTCGGTCCGACGGGACTCTCCCTGCGCATGGGCACCCTCGGAACGGGCGAGTCCGTGACGTGGCTGGACGAGCGGTTCGAAAGCCTGCACGAGGGGATGACGCACGAGATCGTCGCCTTCGCGTCCTACGTCGAGGAGGGACGCCTCGAATCCCCCATCCACCCGCACGACGAGGTCGTCGGCGTGATGGCCACGATCGACGAGGCGCGCCGTCAGATCGCCGAACTGGGTCATCCGTACCAGACCGCTTGAACACCACCATCGAGCACGATCGCCTAGCCGCGATCGCCTAGCAGGGAGCAGCCATGTCCATCCAGCACACCGTCGTCTTCCGACTCGTCCACGCGCCGGACTCCGCGGAGGAGACCGAGTTCCTCGACAACGCGACCCGCATCCTGACCGGCATTCCGGGTGTCGAGGACTTCGCCGTCGACCGTCAGGTCAACCCGAAGAGCGACCTCGCATGGCGCTTCTCGATGCGCTTCGCAGACCAGGCGACCTACGAGGGCTACAACACGCATCCCGATCACGTCGGCTTCGTCGAGACGCGCTGGGTGCCCGAGGTGGCCGCTTTCCAGGAACTCGACTTCGTGGCGCGATGACCCCGGCTGCCGGCGTCGCGAAGGCGCGCGAAACCGAGGCGGACGTCGAACAACGGCTGCCGACGATGAGCGACGTCGCGGCGCTGGCCGGTGTGTCACGACAGCTGGCCTCGCTCGCACTGCGCGGCGAGCCCGGCCCGAGCGAGGAGTCGAGGAGGCGCGTCCTCGAGGCCGCTGCTTCGCTGGAGTACCGCCCCAACGCGTCTGCACGGCTGTTGAGACAGCAGCGCACCCGGCTCATCGGCGCGATGTTCTCGACCAGCAACGCCTTCGAGGTGAGGGTTGTCGAGCTGCTGCTCGATCGGGCGGCGACACAGGGCTTCGGCGTCGTGCTCGCGCCCGTCACGGCAACCCGATCGACCGAGACGGCGGTCACGCAGTTGCTCGAGCAGCGGGTGGAAGCGCTCGCCTGCTACAACCCCGACCCGTCATCCCCGGCCTTCCAGCGCGCGCTCGATCTGCTCCCCGTCGTCTGGATGGGTGAGCGGTCGAGCGACCTGAGAGCGGATGTCGTGCGCACCGACGACACCGCAGGGCTCCGCGCCGTCGTCGAACACCTCGTCGGCCTCGGACACCGGCGCATCGCGTACGCCGGGGGACTCAGCGGCACCGCCGGACCCGACCGCGCGCGGGCCTACCGCGAGGCGATGACCGAGGCGGGGCTCGCCGAGAACATCGACGTCGTGCCTGTCGGGTTCGACGAAGAGGACGGCGCGGATGCCGCCCGGGTGCTGCTCAGCCGCGACGTGCTGCCGACCGCGGTGGCGTGCTGCAGCGACCACTGCGCTGCGGGACTCTTCGCCACGCTGATGCGCGCGGGCGTGGCCGTGCCCGACGAGGTCTCCGTCGTCGGATACGACGACAGCAATGTCGCGGGCCTCTCATACCTGCAGCTCACGACGGTGCATCAGGATGTCGAGCTCACCGTCTCCGCGGCGGTCGACGCCATCGTGCGTCGACTCGACGATGCCTCGGTCGCTCCCCGCGAGGTCGCGACCCCTGCGCCGCTGATCACCCGCTCCACGACGGGGCCTGCGCGCACCGCCGGCGCTCTCTGAGATCCGCACCCCATACCCGACCCACAACCCCGAGAAGGACCCATGACGTTCCGCGAACACGCTCCCGGACGCTTCACGCGCATCCACATCCACGACGCCGCGACGGGCGACGACTTCGTTGTGCACGAGAGCCACGACATCCTGTTCGAAGCTCCGAACTGGTCGCTCGACGGCTCCACCCTGCTGATCAACGGAGCGGGCAAGCTGTGGACGCTGCCTGCGGAGGCCGGAGCCGTCCCGACGCGAATCGAGTTCGACGGGCTGCCCGACATCAACAACGACCACGTGCTCGACCCCGATGGCGAGTCGATCTACCTTTCCGCGGTGGACCAGCACATCTACCGCGGCGCGCTGACGGGCGGTCAGGTGACCCGGGTCACGTCGGATGACGGTCACTGGCACTTTCTGCACGGCGTCTCACCCGACGGCGAACGGCTCGCCTACACCCGGATCAGCACCTTCGATCAGCCGGGCCTGCTGGCGGTCATCCCCGCATCGGGCGGCGACACCACGATCATCGACACCGGAAGCGGACACATCGACGGCCCCGAATGGTCGCCGGACGGCGCGTGGATCTACCTCAACACCGAGCGGTGGGCGAGCGAGCCGGGTCACGCTCAGCTCGCCCGCGTTCCCGACGGCGGCGGCGAGATCGAGCGGCTGGTCGAGAGCGACACCGTCGACTGGTTCCCGCACCTGACCGCCGACGGACGTCTCGCGACCTACCTGGAGTTCCCGCTCGGCACGCTCGGGCATCCGGCCGACCGAGACGTCGCGATCGTCGTCGTCGACACGGACGACTGGAGCTCGCCGCTGGAGCGGATCCGCATCCCCGGCGGTCAGGGCACCATCAACGTGAACAGCTGGTCGCCCGACTCGCACCGCTTCGCCTACGTCTCCTACCCGGCGGTGGAGTAGCTCTAGAACCGCGCGAACCCCGACACCACGATCAGCACAGCGATCAGCGCAAGGATCGCACTGGTGACGGCGGACGCGTTCCTCGCCAGCCACGCCTGTGCTGCGCGCAGGTGCGGCTCCATCCGGTGCGGGGCGGCGAGGGTCATGATGATCGGCACGGCGACCGTCGAGGCCGCGATCACCGTGTAGATCAGGATGACGATCGCCGACAGACCGATCGGAAGATTCTCGGCACGCACGGCGAGTCCGGCCGCGATGGCCAGCAGAAGCGCCTTGGGTCGCACGTTCAGCAGCAGCGCGATGCTGAATGCCGACCAGGGCCCGAGCGCGTCGATGCGGTTCAGCCACTTAGGCATCGCATCGGTGGGGTTCCGGCGTCCTCGCACCCACGAGACCGCCGCCACGACGAGGAGTGCGAGGCCGATGACGATCTCCGCCACGCCGATGACGGTGTCTGGACGTCGCGTCGAGCGCGGCGTGGGAATCCACTGCGCCAAGACCGTGCAGAGGGTCACAACGGCGGCAAGGCCCAGAACCCATCCCACCAGGAACGGCACGGCGGACCGAGACCGAGCGGGGGAGAGCAGGATCACGATCGTCGCCATGATCGGTACCGAGCTGATCGCAGCGGCGACCGCTATCGGAAGGATGTGCAGAATCGCGAGCGCCATGCGGCCCCCGCCTACTGCAGGGCCGACGTGAGGCGGGCGACCCCGTCGAAGAACGTGGCGGACGCCGGCTCGCGCTGCCACTCCTCGAGGGTGAGCTCGCTTGAGATGGCCCTGTAGTCCGCCTCGACCTGCCGCATGTCCGCCACGAAGCTCTCACCCCGTACGAGCAGCGAGATCTCGAAGTTCAGGTTGAACGAACGGATGTCCATGTTGCTCGACCCGATCACGGCGACGTCGTCGTCGATGGTCAGGTGCTTCGCGTGCAGGATGTACGGCGCGGGGTACCGGAAGATGCGCACGCCGGCTCGCAGCAGCGCCCCGTAGTACGACCGCTGCGCGTGCCACACCGACCACTGGTCGCCGATCTCCGAGACGAAGAGCTGCACGTCGAGCCCGCGGAGCCTTGCGGACGTGATGGCGTACATCATCGCCTCGTCGGGCACGAAGTACGGGCTCGTGATGATCACACGCTCTTGCGCCGAGGCGACGAGGGCGAGGAACATGCGCAGATTGTTCTCTTGCGCGTACGCGGGCCCGCTCGGCACGATCTGGCAGACCAGGTCACCGGATCCGGTCTCCTCCCGCACGTCCTCAGCGGGCAGATGCTCCTCGGCCAGCAGGATCTCGTTGGTCTCCGCGTACCAGTCGGAGAGGAACACCGCGTTGATCGCCGGCACGACGGTGCCGGTCGCGCGCGTGACGAGCTCCTGCCACTTGAGGCCGCGCTTGAGGTTCTTCTTGGAGTCGTAGCTGCGGTCGATGAGATTCTGCGAGCCCGTGAACGCGACCCGGCCGTCCACGACGACCAGCTTGCGGTGGTTGCGCAAATCGGGCCGCTGGTACTTGCCCTTGAACGGCTGCACCGGCAGCAGATACCGCCAGCTCACGCCGATACGGTCCAGCTCGGCGATCGTCTCCTTGTGCACGGGGACCTTCGCAGACGAGATGTGGTCCATCAGCAGCCGCACCGTCACGCCACGCTGCACCGCACGCTCCATGGCAGCGAAGAACCCGCGCGTGGTGTCGTCGAGCGCCACGATGAAGAACTCGACGTGCACGAAGTGCTCGGCGAGGTCGATGTCCGCGGCCATGCGATCGATGGATGCCTGGTAGTCGCCGAACAGCTCGGCACGGCTCCCGTCCGACGCGGGCAGCGCGCCCAGTACGCGGTTCTGCTCGGTCGCCGTCGCGAACCAGGTCGGCCACGCCGAGGTGTCGACCGTCAGGCCGGAGCGTTCGGCGCCCGCCTCGATCATCCTGTTGATCTCGAGCTGTCGCTCCATGCGCTTCTTCGGCAGCTTGACGTTGCCGATGATCAGGAACAGCAGGATGCCGATGAACGGGATCAGGAAGATCGCGAGCAGCCAGGCCATGGCCGCCGTCGGCTTGCGCTCACGCGGCACGATGATGAGCGCCGCGATGCGGATCGCGAGATCCGCAAGGATCAGGAGGCCGCCGATCAGGTTGGTGAGTTCGGAGCCGTTCACGAGGCGTCACCGGACGCAGCTGGGGTGCGGCGCTGGGCGCGACGTGCAGCCCGCTGCGCCTTCTGCTCCGCGTCTGACGCCGACATGATGGCTTTCGTCTCGTCCAGGTCCCCGAGGAGCGGCCTGATCCACGACGTCGCCGGGTTGGTGTCGACGAGTATCAGGCGAACGAGAAGCGTGAGCGGGATCGCGAGGATCGCACCGAGCGGGCCGAGGATGACGGCCCAGAACAGCACCGAGAAGAACGTCAGGGTCTGGCTGAGCGAGACCGCGTTTCCGACGACGCGCGGCTGGACGACCGACTGCACTCCGGCGTTCACGACGCCGTAGATGATGATGACGGCGATCACCGTCGGCCAGCCGCCGACGAGGCCGCCGAACACGATCGGCGGGATGATCGCGATGAAGTAGCCGATGTTCGGAATGAAGCTGCAGAGGAACGAGAGCAGGGCCCAGATGAAGGCGCCGGGAACCTGCAGGATGAGCAGGGCGATCCAGTTCAGGAAGCCCTGCGCCAACCCGAGAAGGGTCGTCACGACCATGTATCGCCGCACGCTGTGCGCGTAGTGCCCGATGGCGATGGCCAGCAGCGGGCGGCGAGGCTTCAGCTGGCGCAGCAGAGTCTGCGAGAAGCCGGCGTCCATCGCCATCAGGAGCAGCATCGTGAAGACGATGACGACCCAGGTGATCCAGCCCGTCAGCCCACCGACGAGACCTCCGACGAATCCGATCACGGCCGAGGGGTTGAAGCTGGAGCCGATGGCCTGAATCTGGCTGGAGGTGATCCCGATCGAGCTGAGCCAGCTCGCGACATCCTTGAGCCAGGCCTGGATTTGCGGCTGGAACTGGGGGAGGAGCTGGCCGAACTGGCCGAACGCGACGAGCACCGCGTAGCCGAACGCCACCAGAAGGAGCATCACGGCGATGATCACCGAGCCCGTTGCGATGCCGCGCGAGACGCCGTGGCGCTCCAGCCACACGCGGAGCGGATGAACGCAGATCGTGAGCACGAGCGCGAAGAACACCGGTGCGGCGATGCCCGCGATGGCGCCGAGCCCGAAGCACACCACGACCGCGCCACCCAGGCCGATCATGATGAAGGCGTTGCGGTGGTCGGGAATCGGCTCTGCGGTGGCCTCATCGAACGAGTCGGAGGCCTCCTCCTTGGGTTTGGCGCTCTTGTGCGATCGCTTCGGCCACATGTTCTCTCCAATTTCGGAACGTGCCACGGTCAGGGTGAGGTGCGACGAAATCGGCTGGCACCTGCTGGTGCCAGCCGATTGTAGGGCTTCGCGTCGCCCGGGTGTTAGACCCTGCGTAGCTCGCGGCCGTGCACGGTCAGAGCGTAGATCACCACGATGTCGAGGGCCAAGACAATCAACGACCACCATGGCTGCACCGGAAGCAGGAACAGCTGCCCGATCGCGTTGAGGATGACCAGGATGATCGCGATCACCCGCGCCCAGGTCGCGCCGCCGAGCAGCGCGATCCCGACGAGCACGAGGAACAGCCCGAGGATCAGGTGCCACCATCCCCAGCCGGAGATGTTGAGAAGTGCCAGAGACCCGTCGGTCTTGAGGAAGTAGGCGCTGTCGGGCCCTACGATCGCGATGAGCCCGTAGATGGCGTCGAAGACTCCGGCAACGATGATCACGATGCCCGCGAACCAACCCCATCCGACCCATCCGGTCTCGGTGTTGTCACTCATGTCGATACCCCTTCGTCTCCGTCATGGGCCCGGCGGGCGCCGCACCCTCGGTATCCGGCCGTCAACCTAGCCGAGACACAGGACGGCGGCATCACACTCTCCGGATGAATCCATGGGGAACGCGCGGGATCCGCACAGGGATCACGTCATCTGGGTGATGTGTGCGTAGAGAGGGGCTCGTAGCGTCGCTTCGAAAGGCGCTGACATGCGCCCTTCAAGGGTGCCGACGTGTCGCGGGCCCTTTCCGAAGTGAAAACGAATGGGGCTGAGCCGAAATGGGCTTTCTCGACTTCCTTGTCTGGTTCTTGTGGATCTGGCTCTTTGTCGTCTGCATCTGGGTCTTCATCTGGATCATCATCGACATCTTCCGCGACCACACGCTCAACGGCTGGGCGAAGGCCGGCTGGCTGATCCTGCTGGTCATCCTGCCCTTCATCGGCGCCCTGATCTACCTGATCGCCCGTGGACGGTCGATGGCGGAGCGTCAGGCCGCCGGGGCTCGTGCCGCTGCGACCGCGCAGGCTCAGTACATCCGCGACGTCGCAGGCAGCTCGTCCCCGACCGACGAGATCGAGCGCGCGCAGGCTCTCCTCGCCGCTGGCACGATCACGCAGGCCGAATTCGACTCGCTGAAGGCCAAGGCCCTCGCAAGCTGACACGACGAAGAGGACGATGATGGAAGATCTTGAGTTCGGACCCGTCGAGTTCGTCCTCGCGGCCTTCGACGGCGACAAGCCGGATGCCGGTGTCATCGACGCCATCGCCGACCTGGTCGCGGCAGGCACGGTGCGGCTGATCGACCTGGTCTACGTGTCGCGGGACGAGGACGGCGCCATCCACTGGGCCGAGGTCGACGAGGCCGGCATCGAGCTCGGCTCGATCGAGCTGCCGGCGTCGGGTCTCGCGACGCACGAAGACGTCGAGGAGTTCGGGGGCGGGCTCGAGCCCGGAACCTCCGCGCTGTTGCTGGCCGTCGAGTTCGTGTGGGCGAAGCACCTGGCGTCGCAGCTGGCAGCGGCCGGCGGGTACGTCGTCGCCTCTGCTCGGATTCCCGCACCGGTCGTGAACGCCGCCGTCGCCGGCGTCGAGGCCTGATCAAGGAGGTCATGACATGCCATTGTTGGGACGAATGGGTCGACCAGGACTGCTCGGAATGGCCGCTCGCACTGCGGTGGTCGCCGGCACTGCGACCGCCGTCAGCGGCGGAGTGATGCGGCACCAGCAGAAGCGGGCCGACGAGAAGTACGAGCAACAGCAGTACGAGGCGGAGCAGGCGGCGGCCGCGCAGCAGCAGTACGCGCAGCCGCAGTACGCACCTCCGCAGCAGTACGCGGCACCGGAACAGCAGTACGCGCCGGCTCCCGAGCAGGCGCAGCCGGCAGCGCCGGCTCAGACCGACATGGTCACCGAGCTGGAGCGACTGGCGAAGCTGAAGGAACAGGGCGTGCTCAGCGACGCCGAGTTCGAGGCGGCGAAGACGAAGCTGCTCGGCTGACTTCGCTACGAGCCCGGGCGCGAACCGCCCGGGCTCGTCCTCTCTTTGAGCATCAGTAACACACCACAGGAGATCTGATCGATGACCGACGACACTCGCAACTCCGTCGTGGGGGAGCCGCTTCCCCCGACTCGCACCCTTCCGTTCCCGCCCAAGCCCTCCGGGAGCTACGCGGGACGAACCCTCGCAGAGTCCACCTACTCGCCGCTTCCGGCTGAGAAGCATCTGCGTGAAGGGGCGCCGAACGTGCTCGTCGTGCTCATCGACGACGCCGGCCCTGCACTCCCTGCGCCGCTCGGCGGCAAGGTGAACACCCCGACGCTCGACCGCATCCGCAATGGCGGAATCGGCTACAACCGGTTCCACACCACGGCGATGTGCTCCCCGACGCGGGCATCCCTTCTCACCGGCCGCAACCACCACCGCGTCGGCGCCGGTCAGATCGCCGAGCTCGCGAACGACTGGGACGGCTATTCGGGCCACATCCCGAAGAGCAGCGCGACCATCGCCGAGGTGCTCGGCCAGTACGGCTACCACACCGCAGCATGGGGCAAGTGGCACAACACCCCGGCCGAGGAGACCACCAAGGCCGGCCCGTACGACAACTGGCCGACCGGCAACGGCTTCGACTACTTCTACGGCTTCCTCGCAGGCGAGGCGTCGCAGTACGAGCCCAACCTGGTTCGCAACACCACGAGCGTCCTCCCGCCGAAGTCGCCGGAGGAGGGCTACCACCTCAGCGAGGACATCGCTGATGACGCCATCGGGTGGCTGCGCGACCACAAGGCGCTCACCCCGGATCAGCCGTTCTTCATGTACTGGGCGACCGGCGCCATCCACGGGCCGCACCACATCATGAAGGAGTGGGCCGACAAGTACAAGGGAGCCTTCGACGACGGCTGGGACGTCTACCGCGAGGAGGCGCTCGCCGGTGCCAAGGCAGCGGGCTGGGTACCAGAAGACGCCGAGCTCACGCCTCGTCCGGAGTCGCTTCAGGGCTGGGACGAGATTCCCGACCACCAGAAGCCGTTCCAGGCGCGCCTCATGGAGGTGTGCGCCGGATTCGGCGAGCACGCCGACGTGCAGGCCGGCCGCCTGATCGACGAGGTCGAGCGCCTCGGCTACCTCGACAACACCATCGTCATCTACATCTGGGGCGACAACGGGTCGTCGGGCGAGGGGCAGAACGGCACGATCAGCGAGCTGCTCGCGCAGAACATGATCCCGACCACGATCGACCAGCACATCGCGGTGCTCGAGGAGCTCGGCGGACTCGACGTGCTCGGCACGCCCGCCGTCGACAACCAGTACCACGCCGCGTGGGCATGGGCCGGTTCCACCCCGTACCAGGGCATGAAGCTCATGGCGTCGCACCTCGGCGGCACGCGCAACCCGATGTTCATCCAGTGGCCGGGCCACATCGAGCACGACCCCGAGCCGCGCACGCAGTTCCACCACGTGATCGACGTGGCGCCCACGATCTACGAGATCGTCGGCATCACGCATCCCGAGACGGTGAACGGCATCCACCAGGATCCGATCGACGGCACGAGCTTCGCATACTCGATCGACGACAAGTCGGCCGAGGGCAAGCACCGGGTGCAGTACTTCGAGATCATGGCGAGCCGTTCGATCTACGAGGACGGCTGGATCGCCTCCACGACGGGTCCGCGTCTTCCGTGGGTGCCAGGGGTTCCGCCGGGGATCGCGACCTGGACGCCTGACCAGGACAAGTGGGAGCTGTACAACCTCGACGAGGACTGGAGCCAGGCTCACGATCTCGCGGCTGAACAACCGGAGAAGCTCGCACAGCTCAAGGAGCTCTTCGCGATCGAGGCGGCGAAGAACAAGGTGCTCCCGGTCGGCGGCGGCCTGTGGGTCGTGCCGTTCCACCCGGAGCTGCGCATCACCCCGCCGTACACCGAGTGGGAGATGTCGGGCGACACCAACCGCGTTCCCGAGTTCTGCGCACCGGCGCTCGGCAACAAGCCGAACGTCGTGACGATCGAGGCGAAGGTCGGCGAGAAGGCCAACGGCGTGCTCTACAAGCTAGGCGGCGCGGGAGGCGGTCTCACGGCGTTCGTCGAGGACGGCGTCCTCACGTACGAGTACAACCTGTTCGTCATCCAGCGCACCACGATCACGGCCACCGAGCCGTTGCCGGCCGGTGACGTCACGATCGAGATCGAGACGGAGTACGTCGAGCCGCGACCGGGCGGACCGCTCAGCGTCGTGCTGCGCGTCAACGGCAAGGAGGTCGGCTCCGGAACGGTTCCGGTGAGCGCTCCGCTGCTGTTCTCGGCGAACGACTGCCTCGACATCGGTCGTGCGTACGGCGGCGCCGTCTCGCGTGCGTACGTCGACAAGATGCCGTTCGCGTTCGACGGTGACATCGGCCGCGTGCACATCGCGTACAAGGTGCCGCAGAGCGCCTGAGCGTGACAGAGGAAGAACAAGAACCGAACGCCCCCGGTACCGGCGAGTCGACTGCGGCTCGCTGGGATCGGGCGCGTGAGGTGTCGGTCGTCGTGCTGCTCGCGGTGACGGCCATCATCACAGCATGGTGCGGCTTCGAGGCGTCCAAGTGGGGCGGCGAGATGTCGATCCACTTCAGTCAGGCCTCGGCGGCCCGCATCGAGGCGTCCGACCTCGATGGCAAGGCGCGAGACAGTCAGGCGGTGGATGTCAGCATCTACGAGCTCTGGCTGCAGGCTCGCGCCACGGGGAACGCCTCCATGGAGGCGTACGTGAAGCAGCGCTTCACCCCTCAGCTGAAGGTCGCATTCGCGGACTGGGAGGCGAGCGGACAGGTGCTGAACTCGCCGTTCGCCGAACCGTCGTACGTCGCGCCGGGGACGAAGGAAGCCGAAGCCGCGAGCAAACGCGCCGACCAGCTGTCGGATGACGCCCTGACGAGCAACCGGCGCGGTGACAACTACTCGCTGCTCACGGTGCTCTTCGCACTCGTGCTCTTCTTCGCCGCCGTCTCCGATCGCAGCCCGGTGAGCTGGGGACGTTGGGCGCTGCTCGGCATCGGTCTCGTCGCCGCACTGGCAGGCGTTGTGCTCCTTGCCACGTTCCCGATCCTGGTGTGACGCTCAGCACCCGCACCCAGCTTGCTCCCAGCCGGCTAGGTGCCGGGTCACGCGATCTGCATGGTGTCATGGGGCTGAATCCGCGATCCAATAGGGCTTGTGATGAGTCCGATCGTTCAGCGGAGGTTGCGAGATGAGCGCCATTGAGGTGGACGCCGTCGAATTGCTCAGGCGGTTCTGCATCGACGACCCGAGCGTGTCGGAAGAACGTGCCACGGTTCGGGCCGGGGGGCTCGACGAACGCACCACTGCACTCGTGCGGCTCGGGGCGCTGATCGCGCTCTCGGCTCCTTCAGCGTCCATGGGTGCCGCCGTGGACGACGCGGTGTCGGCCGGTGTGTCGGCCGAGGAGATCGTCGCGGTGCTCGCCCGTCTGGCGGGTATCGTCGGCTCGCCCCGCGTCGTGGCCGCAGCCCCGAGGATCGCGATGGCCCTTGGCTACGACGACGAGCTGCTCGACGTCATCGACGTCTAGCATCACGGCTATCGACCGAGCAGACCGATCTCGATCGCGCGCTCGACGGCTCCGCTTCGAGTCGTCACGGACAGCTTGCGGTAGATCGAGCCCACCTGCGAGCTCACGGTGTTGCGCGAGACGAAGAGCCTCTGCCCTATTGCGGCGATCGTCAGGTGGGTCTGCAGGTAGGGGAGAAGCCGAAGTTCTGCCGGCGTGAGCGGAACAGACCCGGAGGCGATGGGTTCCATGGCCAGGTTCGCGCGCAGCTCCTCGATCCGCGTGGACACCATTCCGAGGTTTCCACGCTTGCGCGAGATCTCGTCGATCTCCCTCATGAGGTGCCACGCCGCGGTTCGATCGCCGATGGCGATGTGTGCTTTGGCGAGCTCCATGCGCACCATGATCGACAACCAGGGAATGAGATAGGTCGCACCGACCCGCGCACGCATTCCTCGGGCGAGCAGCTGCTCTCCGAGCAGACGGTCCTCGTTGTGGAACGCGACTCGCGCAGCGACGGCCAGCGCCAAGGCGGTGGTGGGGTAGCCCTCCATGTGATTGCCGTCGATGTACTCGACCCCTCTTGTGGCATGCTCCGTCGCGGTCTCCCATCGGCCCGCCTCGATCGCGAGGAGCGCGAGCTCTGGCTCGCTCAGGATGACCGTGTCGGAGTTGTCCATGACATCGGCCAACGAGATCGCGTCGGTGAACGCCCGCTCCGCGTTCTTCGGATCGCCGTTGAGCAGGCACGCGGCGCCCCAGAGATAGATCGCCTGGTCGCGCCACATGCTGTCGGCGGGCTCGTGCTGGAACGCGTAGGCGGCGTCGCGCGCGACCTGCTCATAGCCGCGTTCGCACATGCCGGCACGTATCATCGCTCGCGCCGACATGAAGAGGGTTCGCTGATCGTCTCCGTCGATGGTCGCCGGGTTGATCGAATTGAGGGCGCGCGCCCACCGGTGGCCCTCCACGATGTCGCCGAAAAGGATGGTCATCCAGGTCATCTCGACGACCAACGGCCAGTTTCGGCCCACCACGTCGGTACCGAGAGCGGCAAGCCATCGGTCTACGGTGGTCGCCTGGCCGCGCTGGAACATGGGAAGGGCGACCTCGGCGACGAGGAGTCCCGCGCGCTCGAGATCTCCTGCCAGCAGCAGGTGTTCGATGGCCTGGGTGGTCGCGCCCTTGCGCTCGTGCCATGCTGCGGCTCGTCGGTGCAGTTCGGAGACCGCCTCGGAGCCCTCGACGCGCTCCAGCTCGGTCTGCAGGAACTCGCGGAACAGGGCGTGATAGCGGTACCAGGTGCGCTCGCGGTCGAGGGGGATGAGAAAGAGGTTCGCGGCCTCGAGATCGTGGAGCGTGCCGCGCGACGTGGAGATCTCCAGCACCGCGTTGCACGCGGACGGCGTGAACTGGTCGAGGACGGCCGTGCGTCGCAGGAATGCCCGCGTCTCCTCGGTGAGATGGTTCATGCACTCCGAGTACAGATAGTCGGCGAGGTAGCGATCGTGACCCGTGAGGGCGACCGTGTCGCCTCCCGCCACGAACACCAAGGCGCTGAGATAGAGACCTGCCGGCCATCCCTCGCATCGCTCGACGATCGCGTCGAGCTCGGCGTCGTCGACGGAGGAAGCGCCGGCCTGCTCGAAGATCGATCTGGCGCCCTCGTGGCCAAGACGCAGGTCGTCCGATCCGATCTCGTGCACGGAACCGGTGGCGCGCAGCCTGGCGAGCAGCGGATGATCGTGCCTGCTGGCCAGCACGATCTGCGACTGGGCCGGTACCGCAGCGAGGAGGACTTCGATGGCGTCTTGGCAGCCGTCGGAGCCCGCCCAGTGCAGGTCGTCGATGAAGAGCACGAAGGAGAGGGGTGCGGTGGAGAGCGCCGCTGCAAGGAGTGGGGCGGAGCGCGCGAGCGTCGCTGCGCCGTTGCTCTGCACTTCGGCGGCGACGATCGCCGCGTCAGGCGCGAACGGGATCGACGCGGTGGCGATCACTGACAGGAGCGCGCCGGGGTCGTCATCCGTGCGATCGAGAGTGGCCCAGCCGACGCTGCGGGTGTCCGTCGCCGCCCACTCGGCAAGCGTCGTGGACTTGCCGTAGCCGGCGGGCGCCGTCACGCTGACCACTCCGGCGCCGCTCTGTCGCGCCCGATCGATGACCTTCCGCCGGCTGACAGCCCCGGGTCTCCATCGCGGTGTGCTGGTCTTGCCTTCGAGCAGCACCGATTGCAGATCGCGTCGCGTCGGGGCGGTCAACCCCGCTGTCTCCCCCATGGGCGGTCATTTTATGAGGGCTGTTCAACACGTAGGCAAATCGCTGACGGCTGCTGAGGAACATTTGCCCCGAACGGGGGGCGTTCTAGCGCCCGAGGAGTCCGATTTCGGTCGCGCGCTCGACCGCGGCGCCTCGCGTCGTCACCGAGAGCTTGCGGTAGATCGAGCCGACCTGCGAGCTCACGGTATTGCGCGAGACGAAGAGGCGCTGACCGATCTCGCCGATCGTGAGGTGCGTCTGCAGGTACGGGAGAAGGCGCAGCTCGGCGGGGGTCAGTGGAACGGAACCGGTCGACACCGGCTCGAGCGCGAGGCCGGCGCGGAACTCCTCGACCTGCGTCGCGAGGGCCCCGACGTCACCGCGGTGGCGCAGGAGCTCGTCGATTTCGCGCATCAGGTGCCAGGCCGCGCTGCGGTCTCCGATGGCGACATGCGCCTTCGCGAGCTCCAGTCGCGATCGGATCGAGTACGCCGGAAAGAGATAGGTGCAGCCGACTCGCGCGCGCATTCCCCTTGCGAGGAACTGGTCTCCTCGCCGGCGGTCGCCGTCGCGATAGGCCAGGCGTGCGGCGACCGCCAGGGCGAGAGCCGTCGTCGGGTAGCCCTCGGTGTGCGTGCTGGCGATGCGCTCGATTCCCCATGCCGAGTAGCGCGCGGCGGTGTCCCAGCGACCCGCTTCGATCGCGATGAGCGCGAGCTCGGGACCGCTGACGATCACGTTGTCGTAGTTGCCGATCCTCTCGGCCGTCGCAATGGAGTCCTCGAACCCTTTTCGCGCGGTCTCGACGTCGCCGGTGAGAAGGCACGCGGATGCCCAGAGGTAGATCGCCTGGGAACGCCAACCACTGTCCGCCGGCTCGTGCTCGTAGGCGTACGTCGCGTCATCCAGTGCCTGCAGATGCCCCTGCTCGACCAGGGAAGCGCGGATCATCGCGCGGTTCGACGTGAAGTAGACGCGCTCTCCCTCGTCGAGGGTGTCCGGGTCGACCGCTCGCAGGAACGGCGCCCATCGCTTGCCGACGGCGATCTCGCCGAACAGGACGGCCAGCCACATCATCGAGACGATCAGGGGCCAGTTGCCCTGCAACACCGTGTCGCCCAGCTGCGAGAGCCATCGGCGGATGGTCGCGATCTGCCCTCTTTGATAGAGGGATGGCGCAAGCTGGGCTACCAGCACGCCTGCCTCTTGCAGATCGCCGGCGAGCAGGAAGTGATCGACGGCGCGAGCGGGCGCCCCGTTGCCCTGGTGCCACGCGGCGGCGCGGCGATGCAGGTCGGCCGAGACCTTCGCCCCTTCTACCCGCTCCAGCTCGGCGAGCAGGAACTCGCGGAAGAGAGCGTGGTAGCGGTACCAGGTGCGGTCGCGGTCCATCGGGATGAGGAAGAGGTTCGCCGCCTCCAGCTCGTGAAGCCGGGCCTGGGCCGTTGACGTCTCGAGCACCGCGTTGCACGCCGCGGCCGACAACTCGTCGAGCACGGCACTGCGCCTCAGGAACGTCTGCGTCCCCTCGGGGAGGCGACGCATGCACTCGCTGTAGAGGTAGTCGGCGAGATAGCGGTCGTGACCCGTCAGCGCGGTCGCGTCGCCGCCGCCCCGCGACACCAGGGCGCTGAGATACAGTCCCGTCGGCCATCCCTCGCATCGATCGACGATCGCGTCGAGGTCGGAGTCCGCCACGGTTGTGGCGCCGGCCTGTTCGAAGATCGACCGTGCGGCTGCATGGTCGAGACGCAGGTCGTCAGGACCGATCTCGAGCACGGCCCCCGTTGCCCTCAGACCCGCGAGCCAGCGATGATCGCGACGACTCGCGAACACGATCTGGGACTCGGCGGGGATGGCAGCGAGGAGGACTTCGATCGCGTCCTGGCACTCGTCGGAGTCGGCCCAGTGCAGATCGTCGATGAACAGCACGAAAGCCGAGGGCGCGGAGGACAGAGCCGCCGCGAGAAGGGGAGCGGCGCGATCGAGCGTCGTCGCTCCACCGCTTCGCATGTCTTCGACGACGCTCTCGGCCGCCGGGCTGAACCCGATCGACGCTGTCGCGATGACCGAGAGAAGCGCTGCGGGGTCGTCATCTGTTCGGTCGAGCGACACCCAGCCGACCTGCCGGCTCTCGATGCCCGCCCATTCCGTCAGCATCGTCGACTTGCCATACCCGGCGGGCGCGGTGACCGTGACGACGCTTGCGCCGCTCCGTTGCGCCCGGTCGATGATCGGGCGGCGACTGACGGCTCCTGGCCCTCGCTCTGGGGTGCGGGTCTTGCCCTCGAGGAGAACCGACTGCAGGTCGCGGGGCGCCGGCGTCACGTCGACCGCAGCTTCCCCCACGGACGGAATTGTAGAGGAGCGTGCCAAACACCGAAAATCGTGTCGAGCGGCGTAGAACTCTGGCCTGGCTGGCGGTCGCAGCGTGTGAGAGGCTCGAATGCCGCATCGACGATGCCGCGGCGCCCGGCGAACGGCTTCCCGGGTCACGAAGAGGGAGTGGTGCAGTGGCACAGGACGATCGGGTGCACGGCGATCGGATGCACGCCGTCTCGACAGAGACCGAGGTGCTGGTGGATCAGGTGCTGGAGTACGCGCGGCAGCGCATCCTCTCCGTCGACACCCCGCTCGACAAGACGTACACGGAGGCCGAGCTGTCGCAGATGGCGGGACGGTCCGTTCTCGAGGAGGGGATCGGCGCCGAGCGGGCTCTCAGCGTGTTCGCCGAGGTGCTCGCCCCCGCGTGCATCACCACCGACCATCCGAACTACCTCGCGTTCATCCCGACCGCGCCGACGAAGGCCGCGACGGCGTTCGACCTGGTGGTCTCGGCCAGCGCGGTCTACGGCGGATCGTGGCTGGAGGGCTCTGGCGCGGTCTACGCCGAGAACGAGGTGCTGTCGTTCCTGGCCGCGGAGTTCGGGCTGCCCGAAGGCGCGGGCGGCGTCTTCGTGCAGGGAGGAACGCTGGGCAACCTTTCCGCTCTCGTCGCCGCACGGGAGCAGGCGCGCAGAGAGCGCGGCACGCCCACCACTCGCTGGGCGGTCGTGTGCAGTGCTGAGTCGCACTCCTCGATCGCGTCGGCTGCGCGGGTGATGGACGTCGACGTGATCGCTGTCGATGCGGGGGAGCGCGGCGTGCTCACCGGTGAGGCCGTTCGGCCGGCGCTCGAGGCGCGTGGCGGGGATGTCTTCGCCGTCGTCGCGACGGCCGGGTCGACGAACTTCGGCATCGTCGACGACCTGGCATCCATCGCCGTGCTCAAGAAGGAGTATCCGTTCTGGCTGCACATCGACGGCGCATACGGGCTTGCAGGCATGCTCTCGCCGGAAGCTCGGCCGCTGTTCGCCGGGGTCGAGCAGGCCGACTCGGTCATCGTCGACCCGCACAAATGGCTGTTCGCGCCGTTCGACGCCTGCGCCCTGATCTACCGCGACCCGGAGAGCGGGCGCCGAGCGCACACTCAGCACGCCGAGTACCTCGACACGCTGACCGAGGCGACGGAGTGGAGTCCCTCGGACTACGCGGTGCATCTCACCCGGAGGGCACGCGGGCTGCCGCTCTGGTTCTCCCTGGCCACGCACGGCGCCGCCGCATACCGGGATGCCGTGACGACGTCGCTCAGACTGGCCAGGCGGATCGCCGCCGAGATCGAGTCCCGTGACGGGTTCCGGCTCGTGCGCGATCCGCAGCTCTCGATCGTCGTCTTCGAGCGTGATGGCTGGGACAAGGCGGACTACGCCGCCTGGTCGGCACGGCTGCTTCAGGAGCAGCGCGCGTTCGTCACGCCCAGTTCGCACGCCGGCCGGCCGAACACCCGGTTCGCGCTGCTCAACCCCAGAACGACGTTCGAGTCGCTTGTGGGCATCCTGGACACCATGTCGTGAGGGAATAACCACAGACGCGCGCGCGTAGGTTTCTGCGTGGGCGAACCCTGACGCCATATTGCGTCATGCGATTTCACGCTTCGATTGCGCCCGCAGAGACTGGAAACCATGCGAAGAATCTCCACCGCGGCCGTCGTCGTGGTCGCCGCGGCACTCGTGCTCACGGGTTGCTCGTCACAGAACGCGAAATCGTCGCCTCA
Source organism: Humibacter sp. (assembly GCA_051952615.1). GTDB lineage: Bacteria > Actinomycetota > Actinomycetes > Actinomycetales > Microbacteriaceae > Humibacter. The sequence goes on along the minus strand of JBQCJQ010000142.1, from coordinate 2,710 downwards.
GACCGGCGGCACGCTGACCATCCTGACGCCCCAGAGCACCGTTCCGCTCGACCCGGCATCCAGCCAGAACCTGGCGACGACGAGCCTCAGCCTGCTCGACCGCCGTCTGACCACCTGGGAGGTGCAGCCGGGCAAGGACGCGAAGGTCGTTCCCGACCTGGCGACGAACACGGGCGTCGTCAGCGATGACGGCAAGACCTGGACCTACACGCTCAAGTCGGGTCTCAAGTTCTCCGACGGCACTCCGATCACGAGCGCCGACGTGAAGTACGGCGTCGAGCGGTCCTTCAGCAACCAGCTCACGGGCGGCCTCAGCTACCACAAGACGCTTCTCGTGGGCGGCGACAAGTACCAGGGCCCGTTCACCGGGCAGCAGCTCGCCTCGATCACGACGCCGGATGACAAGACCATCGTCTTCCACCTCGACAAGTCGTTCGGCGACTGGCCGTGGATCGCTTCCATGCCGGCCTTCACTCCGGTCAAGCAGTCGAACGGCAACCCCGCCACCTACGCGAAGGCGCCGATCACCAGCGGACCGTACAAGGTCGAGTCCATCAAGGACGGAACCGCGTTGACTCTCGTGCGCAACAAGTACTGGAGCGCGAAGACCGACTCGGTGCGCACCGCGACCGCCGACAAGGTGGTGTTCCAGGAGAGCCAGAACCAGAGCACCGCTGTGCAGAACCTGATCAACGACACCGGGGTGTACAAGGACGCGTTCAGCGCACAGTACCTCGGGGCATCCGATCTGGCGTCAGTCAACGGCAACTCGACCGCGAAGCAGCGCGTCGCGACGTCAGCTGCCGGGCCGATCCAGTACCTCACGATGAACACGCAGCGCGGCGACCTGAAGAACCTCAAAGTGCGCCAGGCGCTGGAGTACGCGGTCGACAAGCAGTCGTACCTGGTGGCATCCGGTGGTGCTCAGGCCGGCACCCTCGCGACGACCCTCATCACGCCGGGCATCGCCGGACGCGTGAACTACGACCTGTACCCCGCCAAGGCGAGCGGTGACGTGTCGAAGGCGAAGAGCCTGCTCTCCGCTGCCGGCGTCAGCTCGCTGAACCTCACGCTGCTCACGCAGAACGACGCCGCGTCGCTCGCTCAGGCGCAGGCGATCCAGGAGGGCCTGAAGCGCGTCGGCATCGCCGTCACGCTCAAGACGGAGGACGTCGACTCGTTCTACACCGACGTCGCGGTGAGCAACCCGACCTTCGACCTGGCGCTGATGAGCTGGCAGCCGGACTTCCCGTCGGCCAACTCGAACATCTCGCCGCTCTTCGACTCGAGCCAGATCGGCAACGGCAACTACAACGTGTCGCAGTACTCGAACCCGTCGGTCGACACGGCGATCGCCGCGGCGCAGGCCGAGGTCGACCCGAAGAAGGCTCAGTCCGACTGGGCCGCGATCGACAAGCAGATCATGGCGGATGCCCCGATCGTGCCGCTGATCTACGCCAAGCAGTCGTTCCTTCGCGGGTCCGGCGTCGGCAACTTCTTCATCCCGTCGTTCCCGGCCTACCCGGACTACATGACGCTTACGCTGCAGAAGTGACCTCGCTCCGAGAACCGGCGCATCGCGAGCCGGTGCTGAGCGTTCGGGATCTCTCGATCTCGTTTCCACAGCAAGACGAAGCCGGCCTGGTCGTTGACCGGGCCGGCTTCGACCTGTACTCCGGACAGGTGCTCGCGCTCGTCGGCGAGTCAGGGTCGGGCAAGTCGGTGACCGCGATGAGCGTGCTCGGGCTGCTCCCCGACACGGCGACCGTGAGCGGGAGCATCCGACTTAACGGTCGCGAGCTGATCGGCGCCCCGCGTACCGAGCTGCGAGAGGTTCGCGGCGGGATGATCGGCACGGTGTTCCAGGAGCCGATGAGCGCGTTCGACCCGGTGTACCCGATCGGGCGTCAGATCGCGGAGGCGATCACGGTTCACCGGCCGATCCGTGCCAAGTCGGAGCTGCGCGGTCGCATCGAGGAACTGCTCTCCTCCGTCGGCCTGCAGGATCCCCGTCGCATCGCGGCCTCGTACCCCCACGAGCTCTCCGGCGGCCAGTTGCAGCGCGCCATGATCGCGATGGCGATCAGCTGCGATCCCGTCGCGATCATCGCCGACGAGCCGACGACCGCGCTGGACGTCACCGTGCAGGCGGGCATCCTCGACCTGCTGCGCTCGCTGCGTGACACTCGGGACGCGGCCATCCTGCTCATCACCCACGACATGGGCGTGGTCGCCGATCTCGCCGACGACGTGCTCGTGATGCGTGCTGGAAAGGTGGTCGAGCACGGTCAGGTCGACGACGTCTTCGCCGCGCCGACCTCGGACTACACCAAGCGGCTGCTCGCCGCCGTGCCGACTCTGGCTGATCTCGACGTGGCAGCGGTCACATCCCAGATCTCGGCTGTCGGCGCGGCCCAGCTTGACACCGATCCGGCCGAGCCGTTCGCCGTGCCGCCGCTCATCGACGCCGAGGCCGAGCCGGATGCCGCCGCCGTGTTCGAGGACGTGTCGGTCGTCTTCCATCGTCGCGGTGTCGCCGTGCGGGCGGTCGACGGGGTGAGCTTCGCGATTCCGCGCGGGAAGGTCGTCGGTCTCGTCGGCGAGTCCGGCTCGGGAAAGTCGACCATCGGACGCGCCCTCGCCGGGCTGGTGCCGATCGCGGGTGGACGGGCAACGGTGGCAGGGGTGCAGCTGACCGGCGCGTCCCGGA
>JBQCJQ010000141.1:0-3644 GCA_051952615.1 Humibacter sp. | reverse complement strand
CAATCGAAACGAGAAGTCGCTGCCGGGAGTGGATGGCGTGGGCACTGGCGGCCGTGCGCGCATGTGGACGCGCGGGCAGCGGCCGGAGCGACGGGCACGCCGCGAGGGCGGGCCGGGTGGGACTGCGATCAGCCGCCGAGGAGGCTGGTGCCCTCCGCGTTGCCGAAGTCGATGTGCACGTGGTTGCACGTGTCATCGATCTGCTGGAAGTGCGCGAACGAGATGCTCGAGCGGCACTCCTGCTGGCCGACGGTGGAGTCGGTGGGCACGACGGCATCCAGGTCCTGGATGAGCTGCAGCGAGTACGGGTCGCCACCGCTCAGGGAGTGCCCGTCGAGCAGGTAGAAGTCGACGGCGTGACCTCCGCCGTTCGTGTAGTGAGGCGAGTTGACGCCCGCGCCCTCGATCTGTCCGGTGCAGAGCCGGTTGATGTCGCTGATGCCGACGGAGTTGAACTTGGTGAGCGCGAACGCGATGGTCTGCAGCACGCGGTAGTCGATGCCGCAGTCCGGCACCACCTGGCCTTCGGCGAGATAACGGATCTCGGGGAGGTGGTCCGGCGTGCTCCCGACCAGCCGGCCCTGCGCCACCGCGGTCATGAGCTGCTGCGCAAGTGCCTGCACCTCGGGCGCGACCACGGTTCCGAGCGTCGAGTCGAGCGCCGCGGACTGCGTGTGCGCACCGTAGTCGTCGCGGGCGACCGTGCCGTCCGCCACGGTGCCGACAGCGAGCGTCTGCGTGCGTCCTGCCGCGATGTCGACGACGGTCGGCACATCGAGCCGCGCGTAGGCAGGGACCGCCGTGGTCGCGACCAGCCCGATCGCGGTGACCATGATGCCGAGCTTCGCGATGAGCTTCGCGGGGGAGAATCGGCGACGCTTCTTCGCGGGAGCGGCCGCCGGCGCCACGACCCGGCGCGGAGGAGTGGACGTCCGAGACGCGACCTGCGGAGCTGCGGCCAGATCCTGCGGTTGCAGCCGAACCCGACCGGTCTGCGGAGCAGCCTCGACCGCCTGCACGCGGTGGGACCGGGAGCCGTGGGATGACCGACGAGGCTCGTCGAGCCGGGCATCCGTCGCCCTCACATCGGTGGTCGCACCCTGCGTCGTCTCGAGCGCGTGCGCCTGCTTCGCACCCGAAGCGGCCTCGTTCGCGAGCCGCTGCGCCTCTTCGTACGCCCGGCGCTCCCTGCGGCTGAGGAAGGCCTGCGGTTCATCCGCATTCGTCGACACGGCCGGGCCCTCTAGCGGGCGCGGAGCGGACGGCGGATTCGACACAGAAGCTTTCCGGGCAGGTGTTCAGGGGCAGAGACGTTTCGGGGACGGGTTTGTGACGCGGGTCGGCGGCACAATGCAGACCATGTTATCGGTCCGTTATCTGGAAGTCACCCGAAAGTGGGGAATCCGTGTGCCGCGTCGCGCAGCAGACGGAGTTGTTCCCGTTCGCGATCGTTACCGCACAGCGCGATGGCCTCGTCATATGCGCGCACAGCGTCGTCGCTCCGCCCGAGCCGTGTCAGCATCCCGCCGCGCGCGGCCTGAAGGTACGGATACCGCACGAGGGTCGGCTCTGCGGTCAGCGGGTCAAGCAGGTCGAGGCCGCGTTGCGGGCCATCCGCGAATCCGATCGCGATCGCCCTGTTCAGCTCGACGACGGGCGACGGCCACACCGCGAGCAGGGTGTCGTAGAGCAGCGCGATGCGCCGCCAGTCCGTCTGCTCCCACGTCGGGCTGCAGTCGTGCACGGCCCCGATCGCCGCGAGCAGGGTGAGGCGGGATGGCGCGGCGCCGTCCACCGCGGCCGCCAGCAGTCCGAGCCCCTTGTCGATGTAGGTGCGATCCCAGCGCGAACGGTCCTGGAATTCGAGCATCACCTCGTCGCCGTCGGCGTCGGTTCGGGCAGCACGCCGCGCCTCGGTCAGGTAGATCAGCGCAAGCAGCCCCGCGACGTCGCGGTCGTCGGGCAGCAGCAGACGCAGCAACTCGGCGAGCTCGATGCCGCGCTCGGTCAGCTCGCGTCGCGACAGCGTCGCGCCCTCGGGAGCGGTGTGGCCGGTCGTGTAGACCAGGTGCACGACGTCGATCACCCCCGTGACGCGCTCCCGGATGTCAGCAGCAGCCGGCACCGCATACGGGATGCCCGCCGCCGCGATCTTGCGCTTCGCGCGCGTGATGCGCGCGGCCATCGTCGGCTCGGACACGAGGAACGCGCGCGCCACCTCCGCGGTGCTGAGGCCGCAGACCATTCTGAGCGTGAGCGCGACTCTCGACTCGAATGCCAGCGCCGGGTGGCAGCAGGTGAAGATGAGGCGGAGTCGGTCATCCGCGACCGGTCCGTTCTCGTCGATGGGTCCGGGGTCGTCGCCTGCGAGCTTCGGGAGTGCCCGGCGCGAGACATCCGCTCGGCGCAGCAGATCGAGAGCACGCCGCTTCGCCGCGGTGGTCAGCCACGCACCGGTGTTGGCCGGGATGCCCCTGGTCGGCCACGTCTCGAGTGCGCGGGCGTAGGCATCCTGCACCGCCTCCTCGGCGTCGTCGAGGTCGCGGGTGACGCGCACCGTCGCCGCCAGCACGAACGCCCACTCGCGTCGGTGTGCGTCGGCGACCGCCGCGGCCACCTCCGATGTGGTGTTCGTGCCGGCGGCCACGGTCAGTTCCGCACCATGACGGGACGGATCTCGATGCCCCCGCCGTAGGACGGCACGTCCTTGGCGATGGCTATCGCCGCGTCGAGGTCAGGGACGTCGATGAGGTAGTAGCCCCCCATCACCTCCTTACTCTCGGCGAAGAGGCCGTCGGTGACGACGACGTCGCCCGACTCGTTGGTGCGGACCGTGGTGGCGGTGTCGGAGGGGAACAGTCCGGCCCCGCCGAGGATCACGTCGGCGTGCCGCGCACGGAACGCATCGTGATCTGCGCTCATGTCGAGGTCGGGCTGGGCATAGACCGCTTCGTCGGTGTTGATCAGGAGCAGATATTCGGCCATGAGGTCATCCTCGTCTCTTCTGTGGTGATCGAACATGTCGATCGGGCCCGGATCGGGGCTCATTCATACCGACGCGCACGCGCTCGTGGAATCGACAGCCCGATCACGACTTTCGGATGTCAGACCTCGGCCTGCTCCAGCGCCTGGTCCGCGCGCTCCTCACTGCCCTCCGCAAGACCGCGCGCGATCGCGCGGCGAGACGCCAGCCACGTCACGAGACCGATGACGAGCACGATCAGCTCGGTGACGGTCAGAGACCAGATGATGCCGGGCAGCCCGAACCAGAGGTTGCCGAGGATGACGATCGGGATGAACAGGATTCCCTGCGCTATCGACATCACGACCACCGCTGTGGCACGCCCCGTCGCCTGGAAGAGGGAGGTGATGAGTCCGGTGAACCCATTGCCGATCATGGCGACGAGCTGCGCGGTGAGGATGGTCACGCCTATCGCGAGCAGCGTCTGATCCGAGGAGAAGATCGAGAAGACCTGGTCGCGGAACGCGAAGACGACGACCGAGAAGACCAGAGCGATCCCGCCGACGGCGACCGCTGAGGCCCGCATCGCCGACCAGAGACGCGTGCCGTCGCCCTTGCCGAACGAGTACGCGAGCAGCGGGAGCACACCGATGGTGACGCCCATGATCAGGAACTCCGGCAC
>JBQCJQ010000140.1:0-3973 GCA_051952615.1 Humibacter sp. | reverse complement strand
GGTGAGCACGATCGAATAGTGGTTGACGTCGTCGATCTCGTGCCGACGAAAGTCCTGGATCATGGCCGGAGCCGCGTCCACGACGGCCTCCGGATAGAGCGGTGCGGCGTCGAGGAGACCACGCGGCGCGTGCAGGAAGTCGACGGGCACCCGCAGTCGGCCGAGGGCATCGACGTAGCCGTCTCCGCCGTCCTGTTGCACGATGTTGGTCGCGACAGCGTCGAACCGGCTCGACGGTCGGAATCCGCCATCCACCTCATCGAGGTCGTAGTCGATGTACGCGGCGATCTCGTCGTTCCAGTGATCGCGGAAGGCCGGGTGCGCCCGCCAGAAGTCGGTGTACTCCTCACGAGTGGCGAACACCCGGGAGAGCCGCTCCCCCGCCGGCCCGAGCAGGTACGCCGGCACCTCGGATTCGGGCACGTCGTCTGGCACCGAGAACGGGAGCGGGAGGCCACCGTCGATCAGCACGAGCGCGGCGACGCGATCGGGATGCTGATCCGCGGTTCGCACCGCGACGAAGCCGCCCATCGAATGCCCGACGACGACAGCGCGCTCGATGCCGAACGCGTCGAGGAGCGCCGCCATGTCGTCTGCGTGATCGCGGATGTCCCACGGTGGCGGCAGCGCGTTGCTGCGTCCGCGCCCCCGCAGGTCAGGTGCGACGATCCGCACCTCGGGAAGCGCCCCAGCGAGGAGCGGCCACGTGCGGTGGGACGCGCTGATGCCGTGGATGGCGAGCACGGGCATCGCTTCGGCGCCGGCATTCCAGACACCGCCTGCCAGATCACCGCCGCGCACGGGAACGCGGAAGGTCTCGTATCCGACGTCGCCGCGTGTCTCGGTCATCGCGCGCTCCAGCCGCCGTCCATGGTGTAGCTGGCCCCGGTGACCATTCCGGCGTGGTCGCCCGCGAGCCAGAGCGCGAGCGATGCGACCTCGTCGGGCTCGACGAGCCGTTTGATCACGCTCTCGGTGAGCATGATGGTCGGCACGACATCCTCTTCAGGGATGCCGTGCGCCTTCGCCTGGTCGGCGATCTGCCGCTGCACGAGCGGCGTGTTGACGTAGGCCGGGTTGATGCAGTTGCTCGTGACCCCGTGCGGTCCGCCCTCGAGCGCCGTCACCTTCGACAGACCCTCGAGGCCGTGCTTCGCTGCGACATAGGCGGACTTGTAGGCGGAAGCCCGGAGTCCGTGAACGCTGGAGAGGTTGATGATGCGTCCCCAGCCGCGCCGGTACATGCCGGGCAGCGCAGCGCGGATGAGCAGGAACGGCGCCTCGAGCATGAGCTTGATGATGAGCTCGAAGCGCTCCGGCTCGAACTCCTCGATGGGGCGCACGTGCTGGATGCCGGCATTGTTGATCAGGATGTCCGTGTCGAGCTCCAGCTCGGCCAGCGCTCCGACATCCGAGAGGTCCACCTGCCACGCGGTCCCGCCGATCTCGCGGGCCATCTCTTCGGCCGCATCGCCGTTGAGATCCGCGATCGTGACCGCCGCGCCCGCACCGGCGAAGGCTCGAGCGCACGCCGCGCCGATGCCGCTGGCTCCCCCGGTGATCAGTGCACGACGACCCGCCAACGAGCCGTCGCCGGTTGGATGATCGGCCATGCCACGCTCCGTCCGGATCGTCGTCGACCTGTCGTCCGCTCCCGTGCATGACGACGTCCGGCACGAGTCACCGGACAGTCACAACAATACGGAGCCCGCCGCCGTTTGTGATGCCCTCGCGTGCATCCTGCTCCAATGCGGACGGGACGCAGCCGCCGTCACGGTGTGCAAGCCAGGAGGCACCCAACGCAACCCGCTCTGCGAGGCGGCGGCGTGTACGGCGCCGTACGCAACCACGCGCCCAGCCAACCGCGGTGAGCCGGGCAGGGGCCGGCTCACCCAGGAATACTGATCGGCTTCACAATGTCGGCGTAGGCCAGCAGGAGGCTCATCGCACCGAGCACGATGATCACGGCGTAGGTCAACGGCATGAGCTTGGCCATGTCGACAGGCTTCGGCGAGGTGCCGCGCCTGGTCGCCTTGAACCAGCCGCGCTTCAGCCACTCCCAGAGGGCGCCGGCGATGTGGCCGCCGTCGAGCGGGAGCAGCGGGATCATGTTGAAGACGAACAGCGCGAGGTTGAGCGATGCCAGAAGGCTCAGCATGAGCTGGATCTTCGACATGAACGCGTAGGAGCTGCTGTCGGCGATCTCGCCCGCCATCCGTCCGACGCCGATGATTCCGACGGGGCTGGATGCCGAGCGCTCGCCCGATCCGAACGCGGCGTTCCACACGCCGACCATGCGCTCCGGGAGGTTGATCACGACGCCCGCGACCTGACCGAGCTGCTGACCGGTGGCGGTGAACGCCGTGCTGAGCGGTTGGGGCTGGAACACCGTTGTGGGCGAGATGCCGATCATGCCGACGTTCCTGACGGCCGTCTTACCGGTCGCGGAGTCGGTGACCTGGGCTTCGGTCTGCTTCGGGGTCACCTGAAGGGTGACATCCTTGCCGTTGCGCTCGACGACGACCGGCACGGTCTGGCCTGCCGAGTTCTGGATCTTGGTGGAGAGCTGATCCCAGCTGGTGATGGCCGTTCCGCCGTACGACACGATGCGGTCGCCCGCCTTGAGTCCGGCCGCTGCAGCAGGGGCGGCGGGATCGGTTGTCGCGCACGTCGCGCTCGTCGACGAGGCCGGCTTCAGGCATGCCGAAACCTGCTGCACGGTCGTGCTGGCGGCCTGGACGCCGATGCCGCTGAGCATGATCGCGATCAGCACGAACGCGATCACCAGGTTCATGAACGGGCCGGCGAACATCACGATGATGCGCTTGAACGGGTGCAGCCGGTAGAAGGCGCGGTGCTCCTCGCCGGCCGGGATCGTCTCGGCGCTGGCGTCACGAGCCTCCTGTGCAAGGGCCTTGAATCCGCGTGGCTGCTCTGCACGCTGCTCCGCCGAGGCACCGATGCCGCCGTCGGTCATCACGATCGAGTTGTAGAAGCCGGTCGAGGCGTTCCTCGGGGCCTCGCCCGGATGCTTCGGCGGGAACATGCCGATCATCGCGATGTATCCGCCGAGCGGCAGCGCCTTGATGCCGTACTCGGTCTCGCCCTTGCGGAACGAGAACAGCGTCTTGCCGAAGCCGACCATGTACTGGGTGACCTTGACGCCGAACGCCTTGGCTGCAGTGAGGTGTCCGAGTTCGTGCAGCGCGATCGAGACGGCGAGGCCGATCACGAAGATCAGCACGCCGACGATGAAGGGCAGCACGGATGACATGAGAAAAATGCTAACCGGATGTCACCTGGACGCTTGCCGGATGGAGCCTTTCGACGGCATCCGCTCACGAAACGCATAGCCGCGTCACGTTAGGCTTCATCCACACTTCCACTACCGAAGAGGACGGCAGATGGCTACTGGCCGCGGTGCGAACGGGCCCAGCAAGAAGGACAAACGAGAGGCTGCCCGCGAGCACGCCAGAATCATGCGCGAGGAGGCTGCGAAGAAGGCCAGACGGCGCAAGTGGTGGATCCAAGGATCCGTCGCGGTGGTGATCGTGGCAGTGCTCGCCGTTGTGGCGCTCGTGATCGTCAACTCGATCCCCCAGGGGCAGACCGCGGCTGGGCCGAAGAACATGGCCAGCAACGGAATCGTGATGACCTCCACCACGAAGGCCGTCGCAACGCCGGCGCTCCAGCCGGGTGAGACCCCGGTGGCCACCGCGCAGCCCGACAAGGCGAGCAAGGCGTACATCACCGTGTACCTCGACTACCAGTGCCCCTACTGCCAGGAGTTCGAGACGACGAACTCGACGCAGATCGGCCAGTGGCTCGACTCCGGACTTGCTCAGCTCGAGATCCATCCGCTGGCCATGCTCGACGCCTCCAGCAACGGCACCCGGTACTCGTCGCGCGCGATGAACGCCGCGGCCTGCGTCGCGAACTACAAGCCGGACGACTACTTCGCCGTCAACACCGC
>JBQCJQ010000139.1:0-4411 GCA_051952615.1 Humibacter sp. | reverse complement strand
TCCTCGGGCGCTGCGGGCCGCTGCGACGGCGACACCCGCACGTGCGTCGGCTCCAGCTCGAGCCGCACCCGGTCGCGCAGCTGCAGCCGGGTGACGTATTCGGCGGGCAGCTGCAGCCGGCCGGAGCGGTCGATCACCGTGAACTCCTCGGCAACAGCGTGCTCGCCGCCCTCGCCGTGGCTGCGGAACACCTCGGTAGACGTGCGCCCATCGCGGATCAGCACCGTGCGACGCACGTGCTCGGCCACCGTCGGGTCGTGGGTGACGATCAGCGTCGTGACTCCGAGCTCGCGGTTCACCCGGCGCATCACCTCGAGCACCTCGACGCTCGTTGCGTCATCCAACTCACCGGTCGGCTCGTCGGCGAGAAGCACCCTCGGGTCGTTCGCGAGGCTCACGGCGATCGCAACACGCTGCTGCTCTCCGCCGGAGAGCTCGGCGGGCATCCGCTCCGCCTTGTCCCCGATCTCGAGCAGGTCGAGCAGCTCATCGGAGCGTGCCGACATGCGCGCGGTTCGGTCGCGGCCGCGTCGAACGTCGCCGGACCCTCGGACCGAGCCGGAACCGGCAAGGCTCATCGCCATCGCGATGTTCTCCCTCGCCGTCAGATAGGGCAGCAGGTTGCGCTCGGTCTGCTGCCAGATGAAGCCGACCGCGCGTCTGCGGTACTCCAGCCGCTGCTTGCGCGACATCGTCAGCAGGTCGCGACCGGCCACGACAGCCTTGCCGGCCGTCTGCTTGTCGAGCCCGGACAGGATGCCCAACAGCGTCGACTTGCCCGAGCCCGATGCCCCGACGATCGCGACCAGCTCTCCGCCGTCCACCCGCAGGTTCAGCCCCTGCAGCGCCTGCACCTCGACGCCGTCGCCGGAGTAGATGCGCACCAGGTCGGAGCACAGGATGCCGCCGTCCCGTTCTCGATCCGTCGCGGGCCCCGCCGCATGCTCCAGCTCGGCAACCGCAGCCCCGCCGCTGTTCTCGCCCTCGCTCATGTCTCCTCCTCTGCACGCAACGACCTTGCGGGATCCGCCCGCCGCGCCGCCACCACCGCACTCCCGACCGCGACCGCCGTGCCCAGTGCGAACACGCCGACGACGACCGCGACCGCCTGCCACGAGACCGCGAAGTCCGCGCGTTCCAGTGCGCCCGTGATCGGACGCAGGTCCACGGCATCCAGCACGAGCCACGACAGTCCGAGCCCCGTCAGCACCCCGACGACGATCGCGGTGAGCGCCAGCGGGGTCACCTCCCACGCGACGAGCGCCGCGGACTGCCCGCGATCGAACCCGAGCGTGCGCAGAACGCTGAGCAGTCGCACCCGCGCGCGCCGGCCCATCGCGAGGGTGAGCAGCAACGCAGCGACGGCCATGACCACCGCCAGCAGCGACCCCGCAAGCATCAGCTTCTGGATGCCCGGCAACAGCGGCCCCTGTTCCTGTCGCTCCTGCGCCGCCGAGGTCGAGTCCACCACGGCGTCATCGCCGACGATCGCGGTCACCTGGTCTGCCACCGCACCGACATCGGCACCCGGCCGCACATCGATCAGCGCCGCCGTCGGGAAGGACGCCGCACGAACCGACGCCGGTGCGGTGCGCTGGTCGATGAGAGCCCAGGACGGGTCGGTGAGGAAGGGAGCGGCCGAGGTCTTCGCGTGGTCGACGACGCGCACGGGCATCCTGTCCCGTCCGTCGTTGAAGGCGAAGCTGTCCGGACGCGTCGACGACGGCAGCCCGCCCAACACGGTCGCACCTCCGATGCCGCTGCTGCCGACGGGGAACAGCCTCGAGCCGACCGGAACGTCGGCCTGCACCCTCATCACCTCTGCAGCGTCGACGAGATACGTGGCGACGGTCTGCCCGGATGACGCATCGGCGTACCCGACGAGGCGTACGGGGGCGACCGTGGCGACATCCCGCAGGTCACCCAGCTGCTTCAGCTGCGCGTCGGTGAGGTCGGCCTGCACCGTGATGTCGGCGCTGACGCGTCTCAGGGCATCCTCGTGCCCGCCCGTCAGCACGACGGTGAGCGTGTTGCCCGCGAACACGGCCACCGCGACGCCCGTCAGCATCGCGAACAGCGGCCAGAGTCGCCCGGCACCACCCCGCGCGGCCGTCGCCCACCCCACCGGACCCACGGCGCCACGCGCGGCAAGCGCGAGCCGCCCGATGCCGTGCAGCAACGGCGGGTAGAGGCGCAGCACGACAATGCACAGCGCGAACACCAGCAGGAGCGGCGTCGCGACGAGCAGCGGGTCGATGCTGAGCGGGTTCGTCACCGCCTGGGCACCGCGCTGAGCGAGCACGATGCACGCGGCCGCGGCGAGCAGGAGGACCAGCAACTCGACCGTCCACGAGAGCACGGGCCTGCGCCGGCCGCGACCGACCGTCGGACTCGACGCGGTCGCGGCGATGGCGATGGGCGGAAGGAGCGCGCAGGCCGCGACCAGCCACAGGGCGGATGCCCCGGCTCCCGTGACGAGCGCTGCCGCCAGCCCTCCGACGATCGCGGCTGGCACGGTGAAGGCCGCGGCCTCGAGCGCGGCACCGCCGCGCACCCGCCACTCGGAGCCGCCTCTCGCGCGCATGAGCTCGTACGACCTCGCCCTACGCGACGCCATCAGCCTCGCGCCGCTGAACAGCACGGCGATCGCGGCGCCGAGCGGCCCGATCGCGACGATCGCGAGCAGCGTGGGCACGGAGGCGATCCTGGCCAGGATCTCGCTGATGATGTCGGGCAGCTGCGTGGTCAGGCGCAGCTCCTGGCTGCTGCTTCCCGACCCGACGGTGATCGGGGTCGCGACGAAGGAAGTGGCTCCCGCGGAGATGTCGCGCAGGGCGGGCACCGCGACCGCACGGTCGTCGATGCCGTACCAGGTGGAGAGATAAGGGGAGCCGAGCGCGACGGCCGCTCTCGGCCAGGCGTCGGCATCCATCCACACCAGGCCGTGGTACAGCGGAGTCTTCAGGTTCGGATCGGAGGAGACGCCACGCCCGAGGTCGGCTCGCACAGGGTCGAGCGTCCAGAAGTCGCTCGACGCGTCGCGCGGGGCGACGGTGCCGACCAGCTTGAGGTTCAGCGTCGGTTTGCCCGCCGTGTCGCCGGGGAAGCGAAGGCCGGACTCTGCGACGGGCTCTGGGTCGAGGTTCAGCGTCCTCGTCGTGCCGAGCTTCCACTTCAGGGCCTCGGCCGCCTTAGCCGACATCACGACCTCGGTCTCGCCGTCGGTGACACCGCCCTTCGCCCAGCGTCCATCGACCAGCCGTGCATCCGTTCGCAGTTCGGGGTCGCCTTCGACCGAGATGCCTAGCGCGCTACGCGGTGGATCCGTGGCGACGGGCACGACACCGATTCCCGGTGCCGCGGTCGAGCCCCGCTGCACGCCGTCTGACCGGCCGATGAACCTGCCCGGCTCGGTGACGGCCCGCAGAGCCGGCTGCATGCTGCGGCGGCCTTGTGTCAGAGCGGCGGGAACGGAGTCCCACAGTCCGCCGGCGTCCGAAGGACCGCCGATGTAGGTCTGAACGGGCAGGATGCCGCCGAGGCTCGTCGCCGCCGACGGCTGGGCCGCGAGTTGGTAGCGGGCATCCGACGACACGAGCGCCGCCGTGATGCTCGGCCAGGCGACGACCCCCGCGGTGGCGAGCAGCACGACGATGCCGAGCGCGACGAGAGCACCGCGGAACGACCGCATCGACCGCAGCCCGAGCGCCAGGGTCGACAGCGATGACGTCGATGACGCTCGCCTGTCGCGCGCGGCGCTCACGTCGTCGTCCTTCCCGGAACGGCGTGCACGGCATCGGCACGCACCGCTCGCACATACCGCAGGATGATCAGCGCAACGACGACCAGCAGCACGATCAGGCATCCCGCGAGCCACAGCGCGTCGAACGCTCCCGTGATCGGAAGCGACGGAAGCGCGGACGGCACCGAGCTGCGCGCCAATGTGTTCCCGGCGAGAACCGAGATGAGGATGCCGGCGATGACACCGCAGACCAGCGCATATGCGGCTGCGAGCACGGCCTCGACCCCACGGCCCCGCGCCTGCACGCCCGGCGCGAACCCGATGGCCCGCAGGATGACCGTCTCGCCTCTTCTGCGCCGCCAGAGTGCTGCGAGGCACGCGGCGAGCGCCACCCCGGAGAGCACGCAGCAGCCGTACGCGCCGACGTTGAGGGCGGCGACAACCGGGGCGATGAAGCGTGTGCCGAGGGACGTGTCAGGCGTGCTCGCCGTCGCACCGTCGCCCGCCGCGTGTGCGGCCGCGTCAGCGACTTTCTGGGCCGATCCGTCCAATCCGAGGAGCACGGTGTCGACGGCCGGCAGGTCCTGGCTCGACGCGAGGAGCGCCGAATTGAGCTGGGGCAGATCGGCGAAGACCGCTGTCACGTCATCCGTCGCCGGCACCTGGGGC
>JBQCJQ010000138.1:0-3021 GCA_051952615.1 Humibacter sp. | reverse complement strand
ATCCAGCTGGCTGAAAGGATCAAATGACATCGACATGGTGAGTTTCTCCTTCCAATGAATGACGGTCGGCGACGGCCGCATCACGACCGACGACGGCTGCCGGGTGTGTTCAAGGGTCGCCGAGGCCAGGCATCCTGGCCGGCGCGTCCCGGAGGAGATCGAATGGTGGCGGAGGTCTCTGCCGACCATTGATCACCGAGGAACTGCCCTCTCGGGCCGCCAGCGAAGTGCGTCGCTACAGACGGTGACCCCGGCCGGGTCGCCGTAGACGACGGCTCATCCCAGAACCCGGACACGATCCGCTCGAACTCGGCATCGAGCCATTCGGGATCGGAGCACAGGATGTCTGCGAACTCCTCCGGCGCCTGATCGACCACGTCCGACACGGCCACGTGCTCATCACCTCCATACCTGTCATCGCGTGCCCGCTGCGGGGTGGGACCATGTCGGATCCGACCGCGCAGCCCAGAGAGGATGTGGATCAGTTGATGCATATTTTCTACATCGTCCATTGACGAAATGCAAGCCCCGACGGCAGACTTTCGGTATGAACGAGACGCCCGCGAATCGACCCGTCTACAGCATGGGCGTCGCGTCCGACCTGCTCGGCCTGCCATCGGCCACGCTGCGGCTGTACGAGAGGAAGGGGCTCGTCACGCCGGCGAGGACGGACGGCAACACGAGGAGATACAGCGACGACGACATCCAGAGGATGCGCCGCATCGCCGACCTCCAAGACGACGGCGTGAACCTCACGGGCATCGGCAAAGTGATCGATCTGCAAGACGAGAACGCGGCGCTGCGGCGCAAGCTGGACGAGTAGCCACCGACACGCGTCTCGACGCTCGTCACGCGTACCGGCGGAGCCGCTCCCACTCCTCAGCATCGATGCGGAGTATCGTGCCGTGCTTCGTTGCCGCCGGAATGGCCGTCTGCTCCGGCGGAACCGCGCTCCAACGCCCGGAGTGCGGATCGTCGCTGACGAAGGCGATGTAGCCCTGCTCGGTTCCATAGCGGTCGAGGAAGAGATACCAGCGTCCGTCGGCTGCGTGCTCGACGAGCATGGGGGCCTCGAGGTCCCGGTGGATGTCTGCACCGATGTTCTGCGCGACGATGTCGAAGTCGTCGGCGAAGATGTCGCTCCCGACTTCCTGGTAGAGGCCGCGACTGCCGTCGCCGCGGTCCTCGTGTTTCGAGAAGCGCGACACGCGTCCGCCCGCATGAGCGACGGCTGTGTCGATGACGTCGATGCCGGCATCCACAAGAACCTTCGCCGGCGAGAACCTGATGAAGTCGCTGGTGGTCGAGAACAGTATCCGGCTGTACGTCTCGCCCTCATGGTCGACATCCGCCGGATCGAACAGGGTCGAGGACCAGAAGACGATGTTCTCCCCGGTCCTCGGATCGACATCCACCTCCGGCGCCCACGCCATTCCCGCCGTTGGCGGGGCAACCTCGACGGCTCGCGGGGTGGACCAGTGCCACAGATCGTCTGAATCCCACAGGATCAGCGAGCGGCTGCCATGCCGACGCCACGCGTCCCAACCTCGGTTGTCACCGCCGAAGACCCTGAGGTCGGTGGCGATGATGTGGAACCGACCGTCGACGCCGCGAACGATCGCAGGGTCGCGCACGCCTGTCGTGCCGAGGTCGGAGGTCAGGACGGGTCTTCCTCCATTGAGAGGCAGCCAGCGAAGCGGGGTGTCGCCGTCACTCAGGCTGAAGTGGATCCGTTCCGCATAGCCGGTCGGGTCCTCACGGAAGTGCGCAAGGAGATATCCACCCGTAGCCGCTCGACCAGCCATCGTTCAGCGCTCGACGGCCTGGAACCGCAGCGCCATGTACGGCCGCCCGGGAAGGTCGATGGTGAATCGTCCCCGCACGGTGCCTGGAAGCCTGCTGACCTCCATGTTCCAGGTATCGATGACGTCGACCTCGTATTCCACTTCCGGGTCCCAGACGAAGCGTCGGAACCGAGGCTGCGAGAAACCATAGTAGAAGAGGTAGTAGCTGCCGTCGACGCCAGTGCTCGGCACGTCCCAGTCCACGGGAATCGGCTCGAGTTCGCGAGGCGCCTCCTCGAGGAGCTGTCGCAGAAAAGCAATCCGCGGGGCGCTTTCGCCGCGCAGCTCGCCCCCCTTCGCCCACCAGAGCACCTCGTCGTCGCGAAGATAGGTCTCACCGTGCCCGACGTAACCCCCTCGAACGGCGCCTTCCCAGAATCGGCGCACCATCTCCTGCGCGGTGATGTTGCCCCAGCCCTGATCGATGTCGCCTTCGTACGCGCATTCGTCGATGACGACAGGCTTGTGCCACCGCTCTCGCCACTCCGTGGTCATCTCGGCGGTCTTATAGAGGTCCTGCCGTTGCAGGCTCGCATGCGTGATCCATGGCCGGCCATGGTCGTAGAAGTCGAAGCAGTTGTGGATCGAGAGCAGGTGTCCTGCCGGATCCTCCGCCTGAACGATGGCGGCCATGCGCTCCCAGTCGTCGACGCGCTTGGCACTCATGAGGTCGTATTCGTTCGCTAGAGACCACCAGACGTTCGGGAACGACGCGAGGCGTGCAACGGCATACCGGAGATAGAGATCGTCGACATCCGGGGGCATGGTGGCGAAGCCCCAGCGGTCGTAGGGATGGAACAGGATGAGATCCGCTTCCACCCCGATCTCGCTCAGCTGTGCAATTCGATTCTCGAGATGACGCCAGTAGCCGATGTCGAATCGTTCGAGATCGAAGCCGTTCTCGAGGTCCCCGGAAAACGGAAACCGCTCCGGCTCGTTGTGATTGAACAGGTAGGACTTGGGGAAGAGGCACATGCGCAGCTTGTTGAACGGCGATCCTGCGAGCGTCCGCAGCGTGCGCTCTTCGAGCTCGTCGCCCTGATGCGTCCAGGCGTAGGCGGTCGTTCCCACCGGCAGGTAACGGGTCCCGTCCGCGTATTCGAAGTGGAAGGTTCGTGCGACGCGCACCGGGCCGTGCTTTCCGACCTGAGGGCCGACGACCGTGAAGGCCCCCTCG
>JBQCJQ010000137.1:0-6645 GCA_051952615.1 Humibacter sp. | reverse complement strand
GTGAGCACGGCTCCGCCGAGCAGCAGGGCGATCTGCAAGCCCATGACGGTGATGATCGGGATGAGCGCAGGCCGGTATGCGTGCTTTCGGAGCAGCCGGTACTCGCCGACGCCCCGCGACCGGCCGGATGCCACATAGTCGGTGGACAAGGTCGCGATCACGTTCGTGCGCACCAGTCGCAAGAACACGCCGGCCGTGAGCAGGCCGAGCACGACACCCGGAAGCACGGCGTGCGAGAGCACGTCTCCGACGATCGCCGGGTCGCCGGTTCGGAACGCGTCGATCAGGTAGATGCCGGTCGGGTTGTTCACGGTCTGCAGCGTGAGTTCGTTTCCGGTGGTCGCCCTACCGGAGACCGGAAGCCAGTCGAGCCAGACCGAGAAGAGCAGCTTGAGCAGCAGTCCGAGGAAGAACACCGGGGTGGCGTAACAGAGGATGGCGAAGATGCGAAGTGCGGCATCCCATCCCTTGTCGCGGAAGTAGGCGGCGAGCATCCCGAGCGGAATGCCGACGATGAACGCCACGATCAGGGCGTAGAACGCCAGCTCGAGAGTGGCCGCTCCATAGGTGAGCAGAACGTTGGTGACCAGCTGGTGGTCGCTCAGCGTGGTGCCGAAGTTACCGGTGAAGATCTGCCCGAGGTACTGGAAGTACTGCAGGATGAGCGGCCGGTCGTATCCGGCGGCGTGGATGCGCTCAGCGAGCTGCTCCGGTGGCAGCCGCCCGCCGAGGGCTGCCGTGATCGGGTCGCCCGTCGTGCGCATGAGGAAGAAGACGACGGTGACCAAGATGAACACCGTCGGGAAGATGAGCAGAAAACGGATCAGGATGTAGCGCCACAGGCCGCCGCCTGCGCGATTCCTCCTGGTCGCCGTGGTGGAGGCCACTGCTTCGAGCAGCGGGTCAGGCTCGTCCAGAAGTGCTGTCATGGTCGTCCTTGGTCAATCGCCGCACGCCGTCTTCGTCGACGGCGAGGGTGGGTCGGGCCCGGTCGGATCAAGACCGGGCCCGGCCCGTTGTTACTTCGTTGTTACCTTAGCGATCGCTCAGGGCTCGACTACTGCTTGTACATCGGGGCGAACCGGAACTTGAACGATGCGTCCAAGGTGGTGCCGGCGATGTCGGTTCCCGTGATGGCCACCTGGGAGCCCTGCAGGAACGGAAGCGTCGACAGGTCGGCGGCTTCCTTGTCCTGAATCTGCTCGATGAGCTTCGTCCTGGCCGCCTGGTCCGTGGTGCCCAGCTGCTGCGTGATCAGCTTCTGCACCTCGGGATTGTCGTAGTGGTTCGCCAGGAAGTTGTCCTTCGAGAAGAACGGCGTCAGGTAGTTGTCGGCGTCCGAGTAGTCCGGGATCCAGCCGAGCTGGTAGGCCGGGTACACGTCGGCGACGCGGTCCTTGTTGTACTGCACGTACTCGGTGGACTGCAGGTCGACCTTGAACAGGCCGCCCTTCTCCAGCTGGTCCTTGATCATCGCGTACTCGTCGGACGACGACGGGCCGTAGTGGTCCGTGTTGTACTGCAGCTTGAGATCGATCGGCGTGCTGACTCCCGCATCGGCCAGGGTCTTCTTGGCCTTGTCGAGCGAGGGTCCGCCGCTTCCGTCACCGTAGAGCGACTTGAGCGACTCGGTCGCGCCGGTCAGGCCCTGGGGCACGAAGGAGTACAGCGGGGTGTAGGTGTCCTTGTAGACCTCGCTGGCCAGCGGCTTGCGATCGATCAGATCTGCGGCCGCCTGCCGGACGGCGAGCGCCTTCTTCGGGTCCGCCTGCGGGGTCGTCGCGCCGTACGGCATCGTGTTGAAGTTGAACACGATGTAGCGGATCTCGCCGCCGGGGCCGTTGACGACCTTGACCTTCTTGTCGTTGCTCAGGCTCTTGATGTCGGTGGCCGAGAGCGAGCGGTACGCGACGTCGATGTTGCCCTGCTGGATGTCGAGCTTCATGTTCGACGGATCGCTGTAGTACTTCGCGTTCACGGTCGCGGTCTTCGGCTTGCCGAGCAGGCCCTTGTAGCCCGAGAAGGCCTTGTACTGAATCAGGTTGTTCACCTTGTAGCTGGTGATCGAGTACTGACCTGCGAACGGCTCGCCCTTGACGATCTCGTCGTCGGAGAGCACCTTGTCCGCCGGGAACACCTGCTCGTCGATGATCGGTCCTGCCGGGCTGGAGAGCACCTGCGGGAAGGTCTGGTCGTTAGGCACCTTCAGGTGGAAGACCACCGTCTGGTCATCCGGCGTGTCGATGCTCGCGAGGTTGCCGAGCAACGAGGACGGCCCGTTCGGGTCGGCGATCTTGACGTCGCGGTCGAACGTGTACTTCACGTCCGACGAGGTGAGGTCGTGGCCGTTTGCGAACTTGAGGCCCGGCTTGAGCTTGACCGTGTAGTCGGTCGGGCTCGTGAAGTCCGCCGACACCGCGATGTCGGGCTTCACGTCCGGGCTGCCGTACGGGGTGTTCAACAGGAACGGGTAGACCTGGTTCATCACGTTGAACGAACCGTTGTCGTACGCGCCCGCGGGGTCGAGGCTGGTGACCTTGTCCGTCGTGCCGACGGTGATGGAGCCGCCGCTTCCGCCGCTGCCTCCTGAGGAGTTCGAGCCGGAGCATCCGGCGAGAACGATCGCGGTGACCGCGAGTGCTGACGCGCCGACGAGGATGCGGGCGCGGTGGGATGTTGCCGATTTCATGCGGGTGAGTGCCTTCCTCTGACCGATCGTCTCTGATCGTTCTGATCGATCCTCTTTGATCGTTCCTGAACGGACACGAAGGATGGTCGTGCCATTCACGGGTTCCTCTGTCCTAACACACCGTGAACCACAACCTCTGTGAGATGTCACATTTGACAATGTGATCGTTATTGGATGGAAACGAGACGGGGGTTTGCGTCAGAAAATTGCGCGTTCGCGCAGGAAATCGCCCCGGTTCGCCACCCGCGCCGAGGTCTGCGAACATGAGCGATCATGAGCACCCAGTCCTCAGCAAAGGTCCGTCTCGACCACCGTGTGATGCCCTCCGCCGCGCTGGGCGACACGAACCCCTTGCCTCCGCTTTTCGGCTCGGCCGACCTGCACAAGGATGCCGAGGGCGATGGCCTCGACGACGAGCTCCGCTTCGGCCTCACCTACGGCAAGGTCGACACCGTGCTGCCGTACCTCACGCAGGACGGCTACGACCGCGAGCTGCGCGAGGAGCGTCATCCGGTGGCCGTGCTCGAGGACGACAGCATGCGCGCCGAGTTCCTCATCGGCCAGGGCGGCCGGCTCTGGTCGCTGGTCGACAAGCGCACCGGTCGCGAGCTGCTGTACCGCAACACCGTGTTCCGTCCGGCGAACCTGGCACTGCGCAACGCATGGTTCGCCGGGGGCGTCGAGTGGAACCTCGGGACGACGGGGCACTGGCCGCTCACGTGCTCGCCGCTGCACACCGTGAAGGTGCGCCGCGCGGACGGCAGTGAGGCTCTGCGCATGTACGAGTACGAGCGGATGCGCGGGCTCGTCGTTCGCATCGACGCCTCGCTCTCCCCCGACGAACCCCTGCTGGTCGTGACCGTGACGATCACGAACCCGCGCACGACAGAGGTGCCGGTGTACTGGTGGTCGAACATCGCCGTGCCGGAGAACGACGACGTGCGCGTGCTCGCGCCCGCCGACTCCGCATACCACTTCGGCTACGAGGGAGTGCTGTCGCACGTGACGGTGCCGTTCGCGGGCGACGACGCCTCCGAATCGCCGATCGACCGCAGCTACACGACGCGCTCCCGCGATGCGGCGGACTACTTCTTCGAGCTGAACCGTGCGCCGATGCCGTGGATCACCGCGCTCGACGCATCGGGTTCCGGGCTCTTCCAGGCCTCGTCGGCCCGGCTTCGCGGCCGCAAGCTCTTCTTCTGGGGCACAGGAACCGGCAGCACGCACTGGCAGCGCTGGCTCGGCGACGGCGACGGCCGCTACCTGGAGATCCAGGCGGGTCTCGCTCGGACGCAGCTGGAGCACCTTCCGATGCCTGCCGACTCGACGTGGAGGTGGTCAGAGGTGTACGGGCTCGCGGAGGCCGCCGCCGACGCCGTGCAGGGCGACTGGGCATCAGCGGTCGACGCGGCAGCCCAGGCCGTTGCTCGCACGGGCGCACAGCAGGTGATCGAGCAGGAAGAGGCACGCGACGACAGCGGCGATCGCGTCGAGGAGGTGCTGCAGCGGGCATCCGGATGGGGCGCGCTGGAAGACGCACGACGCGCCCGCACGGGCGAGCCGCCGCTGTCCGACGATGCGACGCCCTTCCCGTCGAGCGACCTCGGGGCGGAGCAGGAGTGGTGGATCGCCGCGCTGGAGGGCACCGCGACCAGCGGCGATCCAGCAGTCGCTCCCCCGTCGTACCAGGCCGACCCGGCGTGGGGACCGATCGTCGCGGCGAACGAAGGATGGCTCGCGCGACTGCACGAGGGCGTGCTGGCCGCCGCCGCGGGATGGTGGGGCTCCGCGAACGACGCGTGGCGGGCATCCATCGCCGAGCGCGACAACGGCTGGGCGTGGCGCAACCTCGCGGTGGCCGCGATCAGGGCAGGCGACCACGACGCGGCGGCTGAGGCGTACACACATGCCCGAGCACACCTTCCGCACGTTCTGCGGCTCGCCATCGAGGCGGTCGACCAGCTGCTGGCGGTAGGCAGACCGGATGACGCCCTCGCGCTCATCCAGAGCCTGGATGCCGCACAGCGCGCACACGGACGCGTGCGGTTCGTCGAGGCACGGGCATCCCTCGCCGCCGGCGACCTGGAGCGCTGCGGGCGACTGCTGGACGAGGGCATCGAGATCGCCGACCTCAAGGAGGGCGAGACCTCGCTCGGCGGCCTGTGGGACGACTACCAGTCGGCACGTCTCGCGGCGGAGGAGGGCGTGCCCCTCGACGACGCGGTGCGCGAACGCGCTGCGCGCGAGTTCCCGCCGCCGGAGCGGTACGACTTTCGCATGCACGCCGGAGCCTAGGGCAAGGGCCCACAACCCCGGGAGTTCATGGCGTTAGGATCGCCACGTGTTCAACCGTCTGTCCGTGATGCTCGTGGTCGCGCTGTTCGCGATCGCGGGATGCGGCGCGACGCTGCAGCCGGGCTCGACACCGGCCTTGTTGCTAGCGGCACTCGTCGCGGCGACGCTTGCGGCGGCTGCGACACGGATGCTCGCGAGCACGGCGGCGTCCACGCGCCCGGTCCGCGCCGAACGCGCACGTGATGCCTGGCTTCAGGCGACGATCGCGCAGTCTCCGGCGCACACGGATGTGCGTGCGCTGATGCGTCCTCGGCCTCCTTCGGTCTCTCGGTAGCGAGCGTCGAATGCCGCGGGTCGTCCGACCCGCCGTTAGGTGACGCTCGCGCGCATCCGAGACCTTCACCGACACCGAGACCAACACCGAGGACGCCTCACACCATGGACCCCTATTCGTTTCCCCCTTTCGCCGCCGTGCTGAACGGCGCCGCCGCCGCCGTCTCCTGGATCGCCGGACTCGTCGACGGTATCCTTCCCGACGGCGTCGCCGTGCTCGTCGCCATCGCCGTCGCCACGCTGCTCGTGCGCGCCCTGCTCATCCCCGTCGGGCTGTCGAACGCGAGGGCGCAGGTCGCCAGGGCACGGCTGGCACCAAAGGTCCGTGCCCTGCAGCGCAGGCACGGCAAGGACCGAACCGTGCTCGCGCGCAAGACGCAGGAGCTCTACACGGCGGAGGGCGTCTCGCCGTTCGCCGGAATGCTGCCCGCGCTGGCGCAGATCCCGGTCGTCTCGGTGGTGTACGGCGTCTTTACGAGGGCGACCGTGGCCGGCCACGCGAACGCCCTGCTGGCGCACACCGTGCTCGGCTCGCCGCTCGGCGCGTCGTTCGCTCAGCTCCTCGCCGCCGGCGCGCTCGCGCAGCTCGTCGTGCCGCTCGGTCTGCTCGTGCTGATCGCCGCGATCTCGGTCGCCTCACGTCACCTTGCACTGCGAGCCGCACGAGCGGCGGATGCCGGTGCACCCGAGCCGACGGGCGTCGCGCGAGTGCTGAGCTGGCTTCCCCTGCTCAGCGTCGTGTTTGCCGCGATCGCGCCGATGGCGGCATCCGTCTATCTCGTCGTGTCGATGTCGTGGACCAGCGTCGAGCGCACCCTGGCGCAGCGTCACTACCTGGCGGCGTGAGCGGCGCCCGCTGGCTGTTGGCAGCGGCCCCCGCTAGCTGTTGGCCTTCGCGTTCGACTCGTACGAGGTGTTGATCGACTCGAAGAAGTTGACCAGCTCGAGCGTGTCGTTCGCGGCGGCCATCCACTTGGCGGGGTTCGTCACGTGGTACTGGGCACCGAAGCCGAGCTCTTCGAGGCGGCGGTCGGCGAGGTACTTCACGTACTGGTTGATGTAGTTGGCGTTCAGACCGAGGATTCCGCCGGGCAGCAGGTCGCGGTTGTACTGCTCCTCCATCTCAACGGCGTCGAGGATCATCTGCTTGATCTCGGCCGCGAACTCGGGGGTCTGCAGGTCGGGGTTCTCCTCGAGCACCGTCAGTATTAGTTTAATCCCTAAATTTTGGTGGAGCTATTCGTCGCGAACGATCCAGTCGACCTGGTAGCCTAAGTTGCGCAGCAGGTACCGCTGTCGGAACGACAGCGCCACCATGAAGCCGGAGT